>NZ_JAKLTU010000059.1:0-4235 GCF_022570815.1 Synechococcus sp. PCC 6716 | reverse complement strand
CAGACGTGTTAGGGCTGGCTCAATTTGGTTGAGCCTCCAATACAACAGCGCCAAGTTGCTCAGGGCGGTGGCCACTTCTGGATGGTTGGTGCCTAGGGCTTGCTCCAAAATTACCAAGCTGCGCTGTAGTAAAGGTTCGACCTTGCTATATTCCCCTTGTGCTTCATACAACAGCGCCAAGTTGTTGAGGGTAGTGGCCACTTTTGGATGRTTGGTACCTAGGGCTTGTTGCGTTATCGCTAAACTGCGCAAGTACAGAGATTCTGCCTCACTATGCTGGCCTTGCGTTTGATACAGCACCGCCAAGTTGTTGAGGGTAGTGGCCACTTTTGGATGGTTGGCGCCTAGGGCTTGCTCCAAAATCACCAAGCTGCGCTGTAGTAAAGGTTCGGCCTTGCTATATTCCCCTTGTGCTTCATACAGCAGCGCCAAGTTATTGAGGGTCGTGGCCACTTCTGGATGGTTGGTGCCTAGGGCTTGCTCCCTGATCGCCAAACTGCGCTGCAATAGCGGTTCGGCTTTGCTATATTCCCCTTGTGCTTGATACAACCCTGCCAAGTTGTTGAGGACAGCGGCCACATTTGGGTGGCTAGCCCCTAGGGTCTGTTGCAAAATTGCCAAACTGCGCTGGTATAGGGGTTCGGCTTTACTATATTGGCCTTGCTCTCGATACAGTAGCGCCAAGTTGTTGAGGGTAGTGGCCACTTTTGGATGGTTGGCGCCTAGGGCTTGCTCCAAAATCACCAAGCTGCGCTGTAGTAAAGGTTCGGCCTTGCTATATTGGCCTTGCTCTCGATACAGTAGCGCCAAGTTGTTCAGGGATTGGGCGACATCTGGGTGATTGGCACCTAAAACTCGTTCCCTTAACGCCAAACTGCGCTGCAATAGCGGTTCGGCTTTGCTATATTCCCCTTGTGCTTGATACAACCCTGCCAAGTTGTTGAGGACAGCGGCCACATTTGGGTGGCTAGCCCCTAGGGTCTGCTCCAAAATCACCAAGCTGCGTTGGTAAAGCGGTTCGGCTTTGGCGTATTGCCCTTGCTTTTCATACAGTAGCGCCAAGTTATTGAGGGTCGTGGCCACTTCTGGATGGTTGGTGCCTAGGGCTTGCTCCAAAATCACCAAGCTGCGCTGTAGTAAAGGTTCGGCCTTGCTATATTCCCCTTGTGCTTCATACAGCAGCGCCAAGTTATTGAGGGTCGTGGCCACATTTGGGTGGCTAGCCCCTAGGGTCTGTTGCAAAATTGCCAAACTGCGCTGGTATAGGGGTTCGGCTTTACTATATTSSCCTTGYKCTTCATACAGCAGCGCCAAGTTATTGAGGGTCGTGGCCACTTCTGGATGGTTGGTGCCTAGGGCTTGCTCCCTGATCGCCAAACTGCGCTGTAGTAAAGGTTCGACCTTGCTATATTCCCCTTGTGCTTCATACAACCCTGCCAAGTTGTTGAGGACAGCGGCCACATTTGGGTGGCTAGCGCCTAGGGYCTGTTGCAAAATTGCCAAACTGCGCTGGTAWAGGGGTTCGGCTTTGGCGTATTGCCCTTGCTTTTCATACAGTAGCGCCAAGTTATTGAGGGTCGTGGCCACTTCTGGATGGTTGGTGCCCAGGGCTTGCTCCAAAATCACCAAGCTGCGTTGGTAAAGCGGTTCGGCTTTGGCGTATTGCCCTTGCTTTTCATACAGTAGCGCCAAGTTATTGAGGGTCGTGGCCACTTCTGGATGGTTGGTGCCCAAGGCTTGCTCCCTGATCGCCAAACTGCGCTGCAATAGCGGTTCGGCTTTGCTATATTCCCCTTGTGCTTGATACAACCCTGCCAAGTTGTTGAGGGCAGCGGCCACATTTGGGTGGCTAGCCCCTAGGGTCTGTTGCAAAATTGCCAAACTGCGCTGGTATAGGGGTTCGGCCTTGCTATATTCCCCTTGCTCTTCATACAGCAGCGCCAAGTTATTGAGGGTCGTGGCCACTTCTGGATGGTTGGTGCCTAGGGCTTGCTCCCTGATCACCAAACTGCGCTGTAGTAAAGGTTCGACCTTGCTATATTCCCCTTGTGCTTCATACAGCAGCGCCAAGTTATTGAGGGTCGTGGCCACTTCTGGATGGTTAGTGCCTAGGGCTTGCTCCAAAATCACCAAGCTGCGTTGGTAAAGCGGTTCGGCTTTGGCGTATTGCCCTTGCTTTTCATACAGTAGCGCCAAGTTATTGAGGGTCGTGGCCACTTCTGGATGGTTGGTGCCTAGGGCTTGCTCCAAAATTACCAAGCTGCGCTGTAGTAAAGGTTCGGCYTTGCTATATTCCCCTTGTGCTTCATACAGCAGCGCCAAGTTATTGAGGGTCGTGGCCACTTCTGGATGGTTGGTGCCTAGGGCTTGCTCCAAAATCACCAAGCTGCGCTGTAGTAAAGGTTCGACCTTGCTATATTCCCCTTGTGCTTCATACAACAGCGCCAAGTTATTGAGGGTCGTGGCCACTTCTGGATGGTTGGCGCCTAGGGCTTGCTCCCTGATCGCCAAACTGCGCTGGTAAAGAGGTTCGGCTTTGTTATATTCCCCTTGTGCTGCATAGGACAACGCCAAGTTGTTGAGTGTGGTGGCCACTTYTGGATGGTTGGTGCCCAAGGCTTGCTCCCTGATCGCCAAACTGCGCTGCAATAGCGGTTCGGCTTTGCTATATTCCCCTTGTGCTTGATACAAYMGCGCCAAGTTGTTCAGGGATTGGGCGACATCTGGGTGATTGGCACCTAAAACTCGTTCCCTTAACGCCAAACTGCGCTGGTAAAGAGGTTCGGCTTTGCTATATTCCCCTTGTGCTTCATACAACAGCGCCAAGTTGTTGAGGGTAGTGGCCACTTTTGGATGGTTGGCGCCTAGGGCTTGCTCCAAAATTACCAAGCTGCGCTGTAGTAAAGGTTCGACCTTGCTATATTCCCCTTGTGCTTCATACAGCAGCGCCAAGTTGTTGAGGGTAGTGGCCACTTCTGGATGGTTGGTGCCTAGGGCTTGCTCCCTGATCGCCAAACTGCGCTGCAATAGCGGTTCGGCTTTACTATATTGCCCTTGTTCTTGATACAGTAGCGCCAAGTTGTTCAGGGATTGGGCGACATCTGGGTGATTGGCACCTAAAACTCGTTCCCTTAWCGCCAAACTGCGCTGGTATAGCGGTTCGGCTTTGCTATATTCCCCTTGTGCTTGATACAACCCTGCCAAGTTGTTGAGGACAGCGGCCACWTTTGGGTGGCTAGCVCCTAGGGCTTGCTCCAAAATCACCAAGCTGCGCTGTAGTAAAGGTTCGGCCTTGCTATATTCCCCTTGTGCTTCATACAGCAGCGCCAAGTTATTGAGGGTGGTGGCCACTTCTGGATGATTGGTACCTAGGGCTTGTTGCGTTATCGCTAAACTGCGCAAGTACAGAGATTCTGCCTCACTATGCTGGCCTTGCGTTTGATACAGCAGCGCCAAGTTGTTGAGGGTAGTGGCCACTTTTGGATGGTTGGCGCCTAGGGCTTGCTCCAAAATCACCAAGCTGCGCTGTAGTAAAGGTTCGGCCTTGCTATATTCCCCTTGTGCTTGATACAACCCTGCCAAGTTGTTGAGGACAGCGGCCACATTTGGGTGGCTAGCCCCTAGGGTCTGTTGCAAAATTGCCAAACTGCGCTGGTAAAGAGGTTCGGCTTTGTTATATTCCCCTTGTGCTGCATAGGACAACGCCAAGTTGTTGAGTGTGGTGGCCACTTTTGGATGGTTGGTGCCTAGGGCTTGCTCCCTGATCGCCAAACTGCGCTGCAATAGCGGTTCGGCTTTGCTATATTCCCCTTGTGCTTGATACAACCCTGCCAAGTTGTTGAGGRCAGTGGCCACTTTTGGRTGGTTGGCGCCTAGGGCTTGCTCCAAAATCACCAAGCTGCGCTGTAGTAAAGGTTCGGCCTTGCTATATTCCCCTTGTGCTTGATACAACCCTGCCAAGTTGTTGAGGACAGCGGCCACATTTGGGTGGCTAGCCCCTAGGGTCTGTTGCAWAATTGCCAAACTGCGCTGGTATAGGGGTTCGGCTTTACTATATTCCCCTTGTGCTTGATACAACCCTGCCAAGTTGTTGAGGACAGCGGCCACATTTGGGTGGCTAGCCCCTAGGGTCTGTTGCAAAATTGCCAAACTGCGTTGAAATAACTCCAGTGCTTGAGCGTATTGAGCTTTTTGATACTGTTCAATTCCTAACTGTTCGAGTCGCTTGGCTTCTT
>NZ_JAKLTU010000058.1:0-2846 GCF_022570815.1 Synechococcus sp. PCC 6716 | reverse complement strand
CTTCAATGTCCAATGCCTGTACCAGACGTGTTAGGGCTGGCTCAATTTGGTTGAGCCTCCAATACAACAGCGCCAAGTTGCTCAGGGCGGTGGCCACTTCTGGATGGTTGGCGCCTAGGGCTTGCTCCAAAATCACCAAGCTGCGCTGTAGTAAAGGTTCGGCCTTGCTATATTCCCCTTGTGCTTCATACAGCAGCGCCAAGTTGTTCAGGGATTGGGCGACATCTGGGTGATTGGCACCTAAAACTCGTTCCCTTAACGCCAAACTGCGCTGGTAAAGAGGTTCGGCTTTGTTATATTCCCCTTGTGCTTCATACAGCAGCGCCAAGTTATTGAGGGTCGTGGCCACTTCTGGATGGTTGGTGCCTAGGGCTTGCTCCCTGATCGCCAAACTGCGCAAGTACAGAGATTCTGCCTCACTATGCTGGCCTTGCGTTTGATACAGCACCGCCAAGTTGTTGAGGGTCGTGGCCACTTCTGGATGGTTGGTGCCTAGGGCTTGCTCCAAAATCACCAAGCTGCGCTGTAGTAAAGGTTCGGCCTTGCTATATTCCCCTTGTGCTTCATACAGCACCGCCAAGTTATTGAGGGTCGTGGCCACTTCTGGATGGTTGGTGCCTAGGGCTTGCTCCAAAATTACCAAGCTGCGCTGTAGTAAAGGTTCGACYTTGSYRTATTGCCCTTGCTTTTCATACAGTAGCGCCAAGTTATTGAGGGTCGTGGCCACTTTTGGATGGTTGGTGCCTAGGGCTTGCTCCAAAATTACCAAGCTGCGCTGTAGTAAAGGTTCGACCTTGCTATATTCCCCTTGTGCTTCATACAACAGCGCCAAGTTGTTGAGGGTAGTGGCCACTTTTGGATGGTTGGTGCCTAGGGCTTGCTCCAAAATCACCAAGCTGCGTTGGTAAAGCGGTTCGGCTTTGGCGTATTGCCCTTGCTTTTCATACAGTAGCGCCAAGTTATTGAGGGTCGTGGCCACTTCTGGATGGTTGGTGCCTAGGGCTTGCTCCAAAATTACCAAGCTGCGCTGTAGTAAAGGTTCGACCTTGCTATATTCCCCTTGTGCTTCATACAACAGCGCCAAGTTGYTGAGGGTRGTGGCCACTTTTGGATGATTGGTACCTAGGGCTTGTTGCGTTATCGCTAAACTGCGCAAGTACAGAGATTCTGCCTCACTATGCTGGCCTTGCGTTTGATACAGCACCGCCAAGTTGTTGAGGGTCGTGGCCACTTCTGGATGGTTGGTGCCTAGGGCTTGCTCCCTGATCGCCAAACTGCGCTGCAATAGCGGTTCGGCTTTGCTATATTCCCCTTGTGCTTGATACAACCCTGCCAAGTTGTTGAGGGTCGTGGCCACTTCTGGATGGTTGGTGCCTAGGGCTTGCTCCAAAATTACCAAGCTGCGCTGTAGTAAAGGTTCGACCTTGCTATATTCCCCTTGTGCTTCATACAGCAGCGCCAAGTTATTGAGGGTCGTGGCCACTTCTGGATGGTTGGTGCCCAAGGCTTGCTCCCTGATTGCCAAGCTTCGCTGCAATAGCGGTTCGGCTTTGGCATACTGCCCTTGCTTTTGATACAACCGTGCCAAGTTGTTGAGGGTGGTGGCCACTTCTGGATGGTTGGTGCCCAAGGCTTGCTCCCTGATCGCCAAACTGCGCTGCAATAGCGGTTCGGCTTTGCTATATTCCCCTTGTGCTTGATACAACCCTGCCAAGTTGTTGAGGACAGCGGCCACTTTTGGATGGTTGGCGCCTAGGGCTTGCTCCAAAATCACCAAGCTGCGCTGTAGTAAAGGTTCGGCCTTGCTATATTCCCCTTGTGCTTCATACAGCAGCGCCAAGTTATTGAGGGTCGTGGCCACTTCTGGATGGTTGGTGCCTAGGGCTTGCTCCAAAATCACCAAGCTGCGTTGGTAAAGCGGTTCGGCTTTGGCGTATTGCCCTTGCTTTTCATACAGTAGCGCCAAGTTATTGAGGGTCGTGGCCACTTCTGGATGGTTAGTGCCTAGGGCTTGCTCCAAAATCACCAAGCTGCGTTGGTAAAGCGGTTCGGCTTTGGCGTATTGCCCTTGCTTTTCATACAGTAGCGCCAAGTTATTGAGGGTCGTGGCCACTTCTGGATGGTTGGTGCCCAAGGCTTGCTCCCTGATTGCCAAGCTTCGCTGCAATAGCGGTTCGGCTTTGGCATAYTSCCCTTGTGCTTGATACAACCCTGCCAAGTTGTTGAGGACAGCGGCCACATTTGGGTGGCTAGCCCCTAGGGTCTGTTGCAAAATTGCCAAACTGCGCTGGTATAGGGGTTCGGCTTTACTATATTGGCCTTGCTCTCGATACAGTAGCGCCAAGTTGTTCAGGGATTGGGCGACATCTGGGTGATTGGCACCTAAAACTCGTTCCCTTAACGCCAAACTGCGCTGGTAAAGAGGTTCGGCTTTGTTATATTCCCCTTGTGCTTSATACAACCCTGCCAAGTTGTTGAGGACAGCGGCCACATTTGGGTGGCTAGCCCCTAGGGTCTGTTGCAAAATTGCCAAACTGCGCTGGTATAGAGGTTCGGCTTTGTTATATTCCCCTTGTGCTGCATAGGACAACGCCAAGTTGTTGAGTGTGGTGGCCACTTTTGGATGGTTGGTGCCTAGGGCYTGCTGCAAAATTGCCAAACTGCGCTGGTATAGGGGTTCGGCTTTACTATATTGGCCTTGCTCTCGATACAGTAGCGCCAAGTTGTTCAGGGATTGGGCGACATCTGGRTGGTTGGTGCCTAGGGCTTGCTCCAAAATCACTAAGCTGCGTTGAAATAACTCCAGTGCTTGAGCGTATTGAGCTTTTTGATACTGTTCAATTCCT
>NZ_JAKLTU010000009.1:0-25052 GCF_022570815.1 Synechococcus sp. PCC 6716 | reverse complement strand
AGTCACCGCCTATTTTGATAATCACACAAATAGTGGTGTTGTCGAAGGTATTAACAATAAATTGAAGCTGATCAAGCGGTCAGGTTATGGGTTCAGGAACTTTGACAATTTTCAGTTACGTTGCTTAATTTGCTGGCATTTAGCTATTGATTAAGCATAACTCGGACGATAGAGCCGAAAGTTCTTGATTCTTTTAGAGCCTGGGTACGAATTTGCCAGTGATGAAGCAAGACAAAGAATGGATTCTCACGGATACTGCAAGGATCTAAAGGGGATTTCCGATTCGCTCGGCTATGATGTGCTGGAACACAAATTATTTCCTCATACCTCGAATCCTCTGAATCCGACCACATTGACCATTATTCGGAAAGACAGTGATGTTGAATTGCCATCTAGCGTCCTCGCTTGCCCGCGCTTCAAAACACCAATAAGAGAAATCGGTGGTATGTTGTTTAGTCCAGAAGCACTTGTTGTCTATCCAGTACTTGGAGGTATTCCTTGTCTAAGGATTGAAAATGGTATTTTCGCAAGTAAGTACGAAGAAGTTATGAAAGCGGGCTAACAACGGGTTGCAGCCGACGTTTTCACAACCAATAAACTTCCGACCCAGTGACAAAGCGGCAACTCCAGTGGTGGCAGAACCCGCAAACGGATCAAAAACTAAATCACTAGGGTGGGTACTGGCGCGAAGACATCGGGAAACCAGAGCAACCGGCTTTTGGGTTGGGTGCTTGCCATAGACTTTTTCGGCTTTACCTAGAGCGGGCATTCGCCAGATATTTTTCATCTGCTTATCACCATTTTCAGCCTTCATCTCCTCATAATTAAAGGTATAACGCTCCTTTCTTTTACGTGCCTTAGTTGCCCACAGAATTAGTTCCGTTGAATGAGTAAAGCAGCGACATCCCAGATTCGGAGGTGGAGCCGGTTTTTCCCAAATAATGTCATTGAGAATGCGAAACCCAAGCTGCTGCATGGCAAATCCAACAGATGGATAGACGTGCAGAGTACCTGTGACCCATATGGTACCTCTGGGCTTGAGTAAACGATAGCAAGCAGCCAACCAAGCTTTATTAAACTCATGATCTAGCTCAACACCTTGACTGCGATCCCAATTGCCTTTATTCACTTTAACCATACGCCCAGTAACACAGGTAATCCCGTCATTTGAAAGGTTATAGGGGGGAGCAGTCCAGATACAGTCTACGCTCTCAGCAGGCAGCGAAGCCATGAGTTCCAAACTATCGCCGTGGTACAGGCAGGACAATCCATCACTAGACTTCCATACCACTTCTGGCTTGCTTGTCTTCACCACATCGTGGACGCTTTGTTCAAGTTGTACCTGTGCTGTCATTAGATTTACTTTAGATTTACTTTATGTAGCGCTTACATTTTTCTACATTATGTTTAGAGACAATGCTGAAAGCTATACGTTGCCTAACACTTCGTTGGTGCAGACGGAGCGGAAGCAGTTGGTGAGAGTTCGAGGTTGTCTGCCGCTGCCGCCCTCACCCTAGCCCTCTCCCAGAGGAGAGGGAACAAGACTCTTAGCTCCCTTCTCCTTGGGGAGACGGGTTGGGGATGAGGGAATTCATAGCCACATTCAGCAACACCGATATTACTTAGATTATGATCACAGAAATTACTGAAAGCGATCGCCACGTCTTAAAAAACCATATGAATAAAGATTTCATTACTGTGTCTGCGATTTTTTTTAGGAAAAGTTTTTTTAGGAAAAGTTATTCGCCCACTGGCTGACGGCTTGGGATTGCTCCTCAAGTCGCTGCCTTAAGCGTTGGCAGACCAGATCACACAAGGGAAAAATAGTTGGATCTGCAATTTCGTAATAGACAGTAACCCCTTGGGGGTGGCGACGCACCAAGCCTGCTTGAGCCAAGGTTTTCAAATGCTTAGACACATTGGCTTGGCCTAAGCCAGTATGCTGAATAATTTCTGAGACATTGCGTCGTCCCTGTTTTAGGGCGCACAACACTTGCAGGCGACTTGGCTCCGCCAGCACCTTGAAGTAGTCTGCCACATGCATCAATAACTCAGAAGAGGGAGATTCAATCATTGCATGTCGTGCAGCCCTATTGCTAACTCAATAGTAAACCCACAGCGTCCATTATATAGCTTACTTATATAACTAAGCAGTAATTAGCGGACTTTTACCGATAGTCCAGCCGTTTGTAGGGGGGCGGCTGCTGTTGCTGTTTTGCGTAGCCGCTGGGAATAGAACGAGGCTGCCTCATCACCTCGGGCGCATTCTTGGGCGAAATTAATCAGGTGATGTCCCACCACACCAACGTGGATGAGTTGTTCAATTTGCGCCTTCTTCAGGGCAGGCCAAGCCAGTTGCCAAAAGGTGTCTCGATAACTACTGCGAAGACCCACCTGCCAGAGGATATTTTTCATAATCCGCAGACCCCGGAGAATATTTTCGCGACTTAGCCGTGCTCGGCTATTGGGGACGGCAATGCGGTTGGGATAGGTGTGCTCCATCTGATAGGCAAACCGTTCGTAGAGAAATTTTGGTTCGTAGGCGGTGGTAATGGTGCGCCGCCACATCTCTACTACTTCTTCGTAGGGCATCAGGAATTCGACATTAGATTCACGATTTTCGTCATGGTTGAGGCGGCCTTCGGCTTCCAGTCGGCGCCACAGGGGGGTTCGCGGTAGGGCGTGGAGCAGGTTAATGGTGAGGGTGGGAATGTGGGAGGCACGAATGAAGTCAAGGATGCGATCGCCCGTTTCGGGGGTATCGGTATCAAACCCAATAATGATCCCTGAGACGACTTCCATGCCATAGCTATTCAGGGTTTGCACCGCCTGTAAAATCGGCATACTCAGGTTTTGGTCTTTGTGGATGGCGTGCAGCGCCTCTGGCTCCGGCGTTTCAATGCCACAGAACACTGTGCAGAAGTACGCCTCCCGCATCATCTCCAGTAGTTTGGGACTTTGGGCAATATTGAGGGTGGCTTCACAGGCAAATTGCAACGGATAGCCATTGGCTTTTTGCCAGTCAATGAGGTGGGGTAATAACTCAGTTACCGCGCGGCGATTGCCAATGAAGTTATCATCTACGAAATAAACGGCTCCCGGATTCCCCGACGCCAGCATGGTATCCAATTCTTTGAGAATTTGCTGGGGCGTTTTGAGGCGCGGATTACGGCCATAGAGTTCGGGAATGTCGCAGAACTCACAACGAAAGGGGCAGCCACTGGAAAACTGCACACTGCCAAGAAAATAGTTTGCCATCCGCACATGCTGATAAGCAGGTATGGGAAACTCACTGAGGGGGAGGCGAGCAGTGGTTTCAAAGATCAGTTGCTGCGGTGGTCGCTGAGAGCCATACTCGTCAAAGTAGGCAATCATTTTGTCGGTGGCATCGCCTAACTCCCCCAAATGCAAAATATCAACATCGGGGTAGTACTCAGGACAGCTAGACACCGATGGTCCTCCGAGTGCCGTGAGTTTACCGTGGCGGTGGGCAATTTCATTAATTTCGTTAATTTGGGCGCGTTGAATGTGCATCCCGCTAGTGATGACAACGTCTGCCCAAGCGTAATCAGCCTCTTTGGCCGGAGCCACATTCTCATCAATGAGGCGCACTTCCCACGACTCTGGCAAGTAGGCAGCCACCAGCAGAATCCCTTGGGGCGGCATAAAGGCACGGACGGTGCCCATGAGCGGGTAGGCGTGGTGAAAGGTGCCAAAGGAACGGCTGTAGCGAGGGAATACACAGAGAATACGGCGATGGTTGCGAGGAGTATAGGGGATGCGACCAGTGGTCATCTCCGGTACCAATTTGATCTCATCGGTGCTCCGACTTAGGTTCATGACCCAACACTCCTAACCTGCTTGTAATTAGGTATAGCCTACAAGGGCGATTGTCGCCTAGTTTTTAGTAGCCCTCAGAAGTAAAATCCAAGGTGAGTGGAATGGTCACGCGCTGGATTTGGGTTCTAACGGTGCCATCGGCCTCTAGCCAAAGTTGACGAAACCCAGGCCCGATGGGTTCAAGAGTAAATTTAGCCGCACGGGGTAAAAACTGAATACAGGTGGAGGGGCACCCGAGGTAGGTCACTCCTTGGCGCTCGGCCATAAAGGACTGGTGAATATGACCAAACAGCACTAGCTTGACCTGAGGATGACGGTCTAGGATGCCAAAGAGTGCCTCTGGGTTTTGCAGGCGGCTACTGTCTAGCCATGGTGCACCCGTGCGAAAGGGAGGGTGGTGCAGGGCAATGAAGGTGGGGCGATCGCTGCAGTTGCTTAACTGGTCGTCCAGCCAGTGTAGCGTCGTCTCACTTAAGGCACCGTGAACCTGACCCTCAACTTGAGAATTCAGCAGAATGCCTTGCCACGCCCCAAGGGACATGAGGCGATCGCCCCTGAGGGGCGGTTGCGCAAGGGCAGGGATCATGGCGGCAGGATCATCATGGTTCCCGGGAAGCCAATAGACCGGGCAGGGGAAGGTCTTCAAGGCGTTGGCAAGGTTTGTGTAGGTTTGGGTGCACGGCTCTTGCGCCAAGTCGCCGGTTAATAACAATGCATCCGGTGGGGGGAACTGGTGTTGGAGCGTATCTAAAATAGCGGCCAAGGAATCCGCGGTGCGTAACCCTAGCAGTGTGCCACTGCTGTTTGAAAATAAGTGCAAGTCTGATAATTGAATCAGGTATGCTGATTGACTCATACAATTTAAGTAACTCCAACAATGGTGAGGATCCCGAGCCAAAAAATTTCTTTTCAGACAGTTTGCTGCTTCTAGCCTAGAGAATAGTATCGGCGATCGCTATAGCTATAATTGGAAGAATTCTTAGCGCCTTATCAACTGAGGTGACAGACTATGCCAAGTCCCGAAAATCCTAGCAACCCACCCGATGATTTGTTAGAAACCATTATTACGGATTTGGGGGAACTGGCACGCACTGCGAGTCAACCTGAGGAGGTTGATTTAAGCTCCCTCGCTGCCGAATTAGAATCGCTGACCAGTTCAGCAGAGCAGCGGGCGATCGCCCAAAATGCTGACCTGCAAGAGCAAATTAGCCAACTGACCACTGAACTAACGACTCTCCAAACCGAGCGAGATCACCTCAACCGCGAACTCAGTGACCTACGAGCGAATTATCAAAGGGCTACCGCAGAGGTTCAGCGCCTGCAAGAGCAATTGGCCAGTCAGCAAGCTACACACGCAAGCGATCTATTGAAAGAACAAGTTGCGCGGTTAACGGCTGAAAAAACTGCTCTTGAGGGAATGCGCCAAAACTTGGAACAGGAGCTTGCTCAAGCCATCACGCAGCAAGAAGAGCTACAGCAGCAACTGCTAACGCTGCAAGACCAAGCGACGACTCTAGCAGAACTCAACGCCCAACTCACCTCACTGCAAACCGAAAAGGCTGCACTAGAGCAGCAACTACAGGACGCCTTAGCCGCCGCCCCCCCAGACTCCCTAGAAGAAACGGCGCTCCTCAGCGAACCCCACGATATTGGTCTGGCGCAGCAATTAGCACAGTTGACGCGGCAACTGACCCAAGTGGAAACAGAGCGCAATACCCTCAACGCAGAACTAGAGCAGATAAAGCTAGAGGCCGATGCACTGCGCCACGACAATGAGGCCTTGCGCGCTCAAGTCTCAACAGTTGTACCCACAGAATTAACCCTTGCCGCTCAGGAAAACCGCCATCTAAAACGGCAGTTGCGCCGACAGGGGCATGCACTTTGGCTAACGGGGATTGCAGCAACAGTTATTTCCGCCCTGAGTGTCAGCTTAACCTTACCGCAGCCGGTGGGGCGGGTTGTTCCTCCCTTAGCTGCCTTGGCTGTCCCGATTCTCACAGTGTTAGCGCGGGGACGCTCACCTGAGATAGCCCCGACGGAAACCCCCACCTAGGCGATCGCGGCGATCCCCCTCTAGGCTAAAATCTTAGGGCAGGGACGCTTTGCTTAGGAGTATAGATTACCGTGCCCAATCTCAAAGCTATTCGCGATCGCATCAAAACCATCAAAGATACCCGCAAAATTACCGAAGCCATGCGCCTCGTGGCGGCAGCAAAAGTGCGCCGTGCCCAAGAGCAGGTGATGGCGAGTCGTCCCTTTGCCGATCGCCTAGCTCAAGTGCTCTACGGGCTACAAACGCGGCTACGCTTTGAAGATGCCAACTTACCCCTACTGGCAAAACGTCCTGTAAAGACTGTGGCCTTGTTAGTTGTTACCGGCGATCGCGGCCTCTGTGGCGGTTACAACACCAACGTGATTCGTCGCGCCAAGGAGCGCACCGAAGAGTTAGAGGCAGAGGGAATTAAATACACCCTCGTGATCGTGGGTCGCAAGGCGGCTCAGTACTTCCAACGCCGTGACTATCCCATCGATGCGGTTTATTCTGGCCTCGAGCAAATCCCCTCTGCCAGCGAAGCAGGCCAAATTGCCAATGAGTTGCTCTCCCTCTTTTTGTCAGAAACCGTGGATCGGGTGGAGCTGATCTACACCAAGTTTGTCTCATTGATTAGCTCGAAGCCGGTGGTGCAAACGCTGCTCCCCCTTGATCCGCAAGGACTAGAGGCAGCCGATGATGAAATTTTCCGTCTGACCACCCGGGCCTCCCATCTGGAGGTGAACCGCGAGAAGGTCACTTCAAACCTGCCAGCACTGCCCCCAGACATGATTTTTGAGCAGGATCCCGTACAGATCCTAGATGCGCTCTTGCCCCTCTACCTGAGCAACCAATTGCTGCGGGCACTGCAAGAAGCCGCTGCCTCAGAGCTAGCCGCGCGGATGACGGCCATGAATAACGCCAGCGACAACGCCCAAACCCTCATTGGTACACTGACCCTGTCCTACAACAAAGCTCGCCAAGCGGCCATTACCCAAGAGATTCTCGAAGTGGTCGCCGGTGCTGAGGCACTGCGTTAAGGCGAGGGGGATTTCTGAAGCTCCTGTTTGCATCGACCTCTGTCGGGCCGTTGGGTACCGGTCAAGGGGGTGGGGTTGAACTCACCCTCCTCAATATGGTCTTGGCTTTGCAACCCCGCGGCTACGAGATTCAGATTCTTGCTCCCTGTGGATCGCGCCTGCCAGTACCCGCTGCCATTGAGGAGATTCCCGGTGCCCTACAGGTGCCTGCCCAGCATCAACGCCGAGACCAGCCGATTGTCATGCCCAGCAATAGTGTCCTAGCTAATCTGTGGGCACGGGTGCAGCAGCTACAGCAGGGGTACGATCTCATTGTTAATTTTGCCTACGATTGGCTGCCCTTTTATCTGACTCCATGGTTATCTCGACCGGTGGCACACTTGGTGAGTATGGCTTCGATTTCTGAGGTGATGGATCAGGCGATCGCCACTGTGATTGACCAGTATCCCGGCAGTATTGGGGTCTATACGCGCACCCAAGCAGCGACCTTTCCCTTTGGCGATCGCTGTGTATGCTTAGGCAGTGGCCTAGACTTAAGCCTCTACGAATTTTGCGCCGACCCCGACGATGTCCTGTGCTGGCTGGGGCGCATTGCCCCCGAAAAGGGGTTAGAAGATGCCGTGGCAGCGGCAAATGTGACCCGCACTCCCCTAAAAATTATGGGACAGATGCAGGATGTTGACTATTGGCAGCGAATTCAGGCTCAATATCCCGATGCCCCCATTGAATACCTTGGGTTTTTGCCCACCCAACAGATGCAGGCACACCTACGGCGGTGTAAAGCCTTGCTGCTCACCTCCCGCTGGGTCGAAGCCTTTGGCAATGTGGTCATTGAAAGTTTAGCCTGCGGCGTGCCCGTCATTGCCTACGATCGCGGGGGGCCCAGTGAAATTGTCCGCCATGGGCAAACGGGCTTTTTAGTGACCCCCGATTCAGTGCCCGACCTTATTAGTGCCCTTGGTCAAATTGAGCAGATTCGTCGCTCAGCGTGCCGCCAACAAGCGGAGCAAGAGTATAGCCTTAAGGCCTATGGGGATGTGGTCGAACGCTGGCTAAAGGATGTGTACTACCGCGATGCCCCTAAGGTGTAGGGCATATCATGATGGTATGATGAGCGGTGAAGCGAACCAATAGCGAACTAATGATGAGTGATGTCTCATCTGGTCATTAGGAGAATATAGGGTTGAGTGAAACAGCAGTTGCCATTGTTACTGGTGCATCCCGTGGGATTGGTCGGGCGATCGCCCTTGAGTTAGCTGGCCAAGGAGCAGCCGTCGTTGTTAATTATGCGCGATCGGCAGAGGCGGCGATGGAGGTCGTGCACACCATTCAAGGCCAAGGGGGACAGGCAACGGCGATCGCTGCGGATGTCTCTGTGGCTGAAGAGGTTGAAACCCTTGTCGCCAAAACCCTAGACACCTATGGCCGCATCGATGTGCTTGTTAACAATGCAGGCATTACCCGCGATACCCTGCTGCTGCGGATGAGCCTTGAGGACTGGCAAGCCGTGATTAACCTAAACCTGACGGGCGTATTTTTGTGCACCCGGGCGGTGAGTAAACTAATGCTCAAACAAAAACGGGGGCGAATCATTAATATTGCTTCGGTGGCAGGGCAAATGGGCAACCCCGGCCAAGCGAACTACAGTGCCGCCAAAGCAGGGGTGATTGGCTTCACCAAAACCGTTGCTAAAGAACTGGCCAGTCGGGGTATTACCGTCAATGCCGTTGCCCCCGGCTTTATTGCCACAGACATGACCGCAGGGCTGAAAGCCGATGAAATTCTTAAATTTATTCCCCTTGGTCGTTACGGTAACCCCGAAGAGGTTGCGGGCATGGTGCGGTTTTTAGCCCTTGATTCAGCAGCCTCCTACATTACCGGCCAAGTCTTTAATGTTGATGGTGGTATGGTGATGGCTTAGGCCATTGCCCGTTGAGTTGTACCCTAAGCCATGACAAACGCGATTACGCTCCCGAGTCAGTACGATCCACATCAGACTGAAGCCAAGTGGCAGCAACAATGGGAAAGCAGCGGCGCTTTCCATGCTGATCCACAGCACAGCGGTACCCCCTACTGTATTGTAATTCCGCCCCCGAACGTTACGGGCAGCCTGCACATGGGGCACGCCTTTGAACACGCCCTCATCGACGTTCTGGTTCGCTACCACCGGATGCGTGGCGACAATGTCCTGTGGCTGCCGGGTACCGATCACGCCAGCATTGCCGTCAGTGCGATTTTAGATCAGCAGCTACAGGCAGAGGGGACAACCCGCTTTGCCATTGGTCGGGATGCATACCTAAAGAAAGCATGGGAGTGGAAGACCACCTCCGGCAATACAATTGTTTCTCAACTACGGCGCCTAGGGCTGTCGGTGGACTGGTCGCGGGAACGGTTTACGATGGACGAGGGCTTATCCCGTGCGGTTTTAACGGCCTTTAACCGGCTTTACGAGGCGGGGCTTATCTACCGTGGCAAGTACCTAGTGAACTGGTGCCCCGCCAGTCAATCCGCTGTCTCGGATCTGGAAGTGGAAAACCGCGAGGTGCAAGGGCACCTATGGCATTTACGCTACCCCCTCTCTGATGAGTCAGGCTATTTAGAAGTGGCCACAACCCGCCCAGAAACCATGCTGGGGGATACCGCCGTAGCCGTCCATCCGGACGACGATCGCTATCGCCATTTAATTGGCAAAACCCTGCGCCTGCCGCTCATGAACCGCGACATTCCAATTATTGCGGATTCGCTGGTTGATCCTGCCTTTGGCACGGGGTGCGTCAAGGTGACCCCTGCCCATGACCCCAACGATTTTGCCATGGGACAACGCCATCAGTTGCCAATGATTAACCTCATGCACAAGGATGGCACCCTCAATGAGAATGCTGGTGAGTTTGCGGGGTTAGATCGCTTTGTGGCTCGCAAGACAGTCGTCGAGCGACTGAAAGCTGAGGGCTATTTAGTGAAGGTTGAAGATTATAAGCATACTGTTCCCTACAGCGATCGCGGCAAAGTGCCCATTGAACCCCTCCTCTCCACCCAGTGGTTTGTAAAAATCCGTCCCCTAGCCGACGCAACCCTCCACGCCCTCGATCAGGACAATTCACCACGGTTTATTCCGGAGCGATGGGCCAAAGTCTATCGGGACTGGCTTGTGAACTTACGGGACTGGTGTATTTCACGGCAACTCTGGTGGGGGCACCAAATCCCTGCGTGGTATGTCATTAGTGAAACCAACGGCGAGGTGCGCGACGACACCCCCTTTGTGGTAGCTATGGACGAGGCTGAGGCGCGCTCAAAAGCAGTGGCGCAGTTTGGTGAGGCTATCCAACTGCAACAGGATGAGGATGTCTTGGATACGTGGTTCTCGTCGGGGCTATGGCCATTTTCCACCCTAGGTTGGCCCGAGGATACGCCTGACTATCGCTGCTACTACCCCAATGCCACCTTAGTGACAGGGTTTGACATCATCTTCTTCTGGGTTGCCCGCATGACAATGATGGGGCAGTACTTTACAGGTGCCATTCCCTTCAGAGACGTGTATATTCACGGCTTGGTGCGGGATGAAAACAACAAAAAAATGTCTAAATCTGCCAACAATGGCATTAATCCCCTTATCCTGATTGAGAAGTACGGCACCGATGCCCTGCGCTATAGCCTTGTCAAGGAAGTGGTGGGGGCAGGTCAAGATATTCGCCTAGAGTACAACCGCAAAACCGATGAGTCGGCCACCGTCGAAGCCGCGCGTAACTTTGCCAACAAGCTGTGGAATGCGTCCCGCTTTGTCTTGATGAACTTGGAGGGGCAGTCCCCCGCCCAGTTAGGAACCCCAACACCTGCTGCCCTAACCCAAGGCGATCGCTGGATCTTAAGCCGTTATCACACCTGTATTCAGGCGACCACGCACCGAATTGACACCTACGGCCTAGGCGAAGCCGCTAAAGGGCTCTACGAGTTCATTTGGGGGGATTTCTGCGACTGGTATATTGAACTGGTCAAGCCTCGCTTGCAGGGAACTGATCCCCAGGCCAAGCGCACTGCTCAGCAGGTCTTAGCCACGGTGCTCGATGGTATCCTGCGCTTGTTGCACCCCT
Organism: Synechococcus sp. PCC 6716; assembly: GCF_022570815.1. Lineage (NCBI taxonomy): Bacteria > Bacillati > Cyanobacteriota > Cyanophyceae > Synechococcales > Synechococcaceae > Synechococcus > Synechococcus sp. PCC 6716. The sequence continues at coordinate 14,052 of NZ_JAKLTU010000009.1, read as the reverse complement.
TTATGCCCCACATTACCGAAGAGATTTGGCATACCCTCCACCAAGTTGATGACTCTCAGTTGTTAGCGCAGCAAACCTATCCCCTTGCCGACCCCGCCCACATCAATGGAGACCTGGAAACTCAATTTGCGCTGGTGCTGGAGACAATCCGTACCATTCGTAATCTGCGGTCTGAAGCGGGGATTAAGCCCGGATTAATGATTACGGCGCTTATTGATGCCAGTGCCGATGATGCTGCCATACTGACGACGAGCGCAGCAGATATTTGCCATCTAGCACGCCTCGAGACCCTCACCATTGCCCCAGGCGTCCAAGCCCCGGCTCAAGTTTTTAGCGGCGTGGTGGGCAGCAGTGAAATTCTGATTCCCCTAGCTGGCGTGGTCGATCTGGAGGCACTCGTTACAAAACTCACCAAGGATCGCGATCGCCTCCAGCGAGAGATCGAATCCCTCAGTGCTCGGCTTAACAATCCTAAATTTCTGAATAAAGCGCAACCCGAGGTGGTGACTGCCGCCCAACAGCAGCTCGCCGCTGCCCAGCAACAATCAGCTATCCTTGAGCATCGTCTGCACGCCTTAGCCAACCATGAAAAAATCTAACTCACCGGATCAAGACCCCACAATTACCATTCCAGTCGCGGCGATGCAGGCAGCGGAAGAGGGACGGCTCATCGATGCCATCAAACTTACCCGAGAGCAGCTAGGGGTTGATCTCAAAACAGCCCGGCAAGCAGTTGAGGCTTATGTGAACAATGAGTAAACAAAAACAATGAGTAATTGAGGGCGTTGCTGAATAGACGTATGACTTTCGGGTTTGAGTCTGTTGCCGCCCTCACCCTAGCCCTCTCCCAGAGGAGAGGGAACAAGACTCTTAGCTCCCGTCTCCTTGGGGAGACGGGTTGGGGATGAGGGAATTCATAGCCACGCTCAGCAACACCTAGCTAAAGCAGGTACTGCTGCGCTAGCCTATCGCCTATCGCCTATCCTTGATGATGTAACGCACGGTACCAAGCAATGGTTTGCCGCAAGCCCTCTGCTAAAGAAACCTGAGCACGAAAGCCAAACGCTTGCTCTGCTTGAGACGTATCTAAACAACGGCGGGGTTGGCCATTGGGTTTATCGGTTTGCCAGTGAATCTCGCCGTTGAAATCCATCAGGTGGGCAATCATCATTACTAGGTCTTTAATCGTAATCTCTTCACCGGTGCCGAGGTTAATTGGATCAGGCTCGTTATAGGCTTGAGTGGCCATGACAATGCCCCGGGCAGCATCTTCCACGTAGAGAAATTCACGACTGGGGCTGCCGTCTCCCCACACCTCTATTGCGGTCTCCCCCCGCTGCTGGGCAGAATGAATCTTGTGAATCAATGCGGGAATGACGTGGGAACTGGCAGGGTCAAAGTTATCCCGTGGGCCATACAGATTAACCGGAAGCAGATAAATACCATTAAAGCCATATTGTTGCCGATAGGCTTGTAATTGCACCAACAGAGCTTTCTTAGCAATGCCGTAGGGGGCGTTGGTTTCTTCAGGGTAGCCATTCCACAGATCTCTTTCTTTGAAGGGCACCGGCGTGTATTTAGGGTAGGCGCAGATGGTGCCGATACAAACAAACTTTTCCACGCCAGCACGATAGGCACAATCAATGAGTTGCGCCCCCATCATGAGGTTGTCGTAAAAGAGTTCTGCCGGCTTGGCTTGATTCAGGCCAATCCCGCCCACATGGGCCGCAAGGTGAATCACAATTTGTTTGCCGTCCACTGCCTCTTTACAATCATCAAGGCGGCGCAGATCGTACTTCTGCCGACCGACGCAGGTAATCTTATCGCAGTCGGCACCCGCGCGGATGAGTTCGGCAGTAACTTGACGGCCTAAAAAACCAGTGCCACCCGTTACTAAAATATATTTTTCTGCTAGGCTCATCATGATTGACCGTTAATCTGCTTTGCTGATTGCTTGGCGGTTAGCCACCACATCCAACACGGTTTCCGAGGTGGATTGGGGCGCATCGGAACTGAGGCCAACGGCGTGGAGATCCGCCTGCACCATCAAGGCCACCAGTTCTGGAAAGGTCACCGATGGCTGCCACCCCAGCAGGGTCTTTGCTTTTGTGGGGTCACCTAGCAGCAAATCAACTTCGGTGGGCCGCAGATAGCGCGGGTCAAACTCGACGTAGTCTTGCCAGTTTAGCCCCACATGACCAAAGGCTAACTCTAAGAATTCACGGACGGAGTGGGTTTCGCCAGTGGCTACAACGTAATCATCGGGTTGGGGATGTTGCAGCATTAACCACATGGCACGCACATAGTCCTTGGCGTAACCCCAGTCTCGCTGGGCATCGAGGTTGCCAAGGTAGAGTTTGTCTTGCAAACCCGCCACAATCCGCGCCACTGCCCGGGTAATCTTGCGGGTCACAAAGGTTTCACCACGACGGGGGCTGTTATGGACAACGACACAACCGACMCCAGCCACAAAGCGTCCGGATTGCGTCGCCAGATCCACCACCCATTCATCATCTTCGATGGCAGCCGCGTCGATCTTACGAATCTCGGCAGCGGGCTGCTGCAAGTGCTGCCCCTTCTCCCCTAACGGCTGAGCCGTTGATAGGTTGAGCTGATAGTAGCTCCTGCCGTGCCGCTGCTCTAGGTAAACCGATGCCGTTCTGCCTTGGTGGGCGTACAACCAATATAAGCCTTGCGCCAGCAGGGGGCTATTTGTTCGGATACTTTCGCCATTCCCTGCCTTCAGGCCATCACCAGCATAGTAGCCACCCAAGAAAGCTGCTTGGATCTCTGGGTTGGCATTTAAGATGATGGGGGGGACGCGCTTCAAACCGTCATCCGAATATAACTGACTGCGCAGCCACTTCACTGTTGCTTGCCCTGAGCCGCTGAGATAGGTCTGACCGACGGGATGGCAGTCAAACCCTGAAGTGCCAGTTGAAAACCGGGCATTGCCCAGAAAGAGCCGCGACCACAGTTCGGCAATGCGCTGTTGCAGCTTTGGGTCATTATTCGTGAACTGAATAACTGTGCGATCGCCACTCGGAATGTAGCCATCAGCCGCCATCAGCCCTAAAAACTCGCCCATTTCCGGTGTAACCGCAGTCCACGCTAGCGTTGGCGGCATTGACTCCGCTAGCAGGAGGGTATCGCCGATCTGCAAACTGTCTGCGCGGCATTCGGTTTCATCAGACCGGATCAGGGTGTGGTGAGCTGTACAGGTAACAACACCACCCCGCCCATGGATCGCTAACAGTTTATGGTCAGGATCATCCTGCCGTCGTTTCGTTGCTGTGATAGCAACCACCGCTGTCCAATCCCTGCCATCCCAGACCTCAACCCCCACAAGGTCAAAGTGCTGAACGTTTGGCCCTTGGCGGCGCAAGGGAATTAATTCTCGCGGTGTGACTACATTGAGGGTGCCATTTATCCTAACAATCAGGGGGGTGTTGAGGGGAATGCATTCATGGTTGAACAAGATACCGTTACAGGCAAACAGGTTATAGGCTTCGCGGTAGTTCACGGTTTGCCAGTGGGCATACACTTTAGCACAGGCGTAGGGACTGCGGGGATAAAAGGGGGTTGTTTCCCGTTGGGGAACTTCCTGTACCAACCCAAACATTTCCGAGGAACCGGCTTGGTAGAAGCGCACTGCGTTGCCGGTGCGGTCTTGGTACTCGCGAATCGCCTCCAGAAGCCGTAGCGTCCCCATCGCCACGGTTTCCACTGTATATTGTGGTGCATCAAAGCTGACGCGCACGTGGGACTGGGCACCGAGGTTATAGATTTCATCGGGTTGACTCAGTTCAATAATGCGCCGTAGGGTGCCGCCATCGGTGAGATCACCGTAGTGCAGTCGCAACCGGGCTGTTTCTTGGTGGGGGTCAACGTAAATGTGATCAATGCGGTCGGTATTAAAGGTGGAGGTGCGGCGGATAACCCCATGGACTTCGTAGCCTTTTTCTAATAACAGTTCACTCAGGTAAGACCCGTCTTGGCCGGTAATGCCTGTAATTAATGCCCGTTTGCGATCGCCCATGCTGCCTTGTGGTACTGCGGTATATCCTTACCCTATTATTGCCCTTGGGCGGCGGGTGCCACAGTGGCGCTGCTCAGCCGCGTTTGCGCTGGATAGCCGACGGCACGCTTTAGAACCGCTAGGGAGCGATTGTAGTTCAAAATGGCCGCCAATAGGTTGCCTTGGGCTTGGGTCAAGTTTGTTTCGGCACTGGTGACTTCCTGCTGAGTGCCCACTCCCGCCTGAAAACGCAACCGCGCCAGTCGGAGGCCTTCTGTGGCTTGGGTAACCGCTGTGCGAGCGGTGGTGATGTTGGTTTCGTTGGCCTTCAGGTTAATGTAGGCTGCTTCCACCTCTAGGCGGATAATATCCTTTTGATTGGCGTACTGCGCTTCAGCAGTGGCGGCAAGGGCTTCTTGCCGGGCGGCGCTGGCACGGGCATTCCCACCATCAAATAAGGCCAGTTGCATTTGAATGCCCACCCCATAGCCAAAGCGCGGATCTAGGCTATCGGTGAGATGATCCAACATATTGCCACTGGCAAAAAGACTGACCTGTGGGCGAATGGCCGCAAGGGCAACTTGGCGATTTTTTAGGGCAATCTGGCGCTGGAGCAGCCGCTGCTCGAGTTCAACGCGATTGGCAAACGCAAGCAGAATGCTGTCCTCAACAGACAAAGGCCACTGGCCTTCGGGTTCCACCCTGTCGGCGATCGCCACATCGACGCTTTGGTTCACATTCAACCGTTGTGCCAACTGTCGCCGGGTCGTCACTTCTAAATTACGGGCTTGGCTGAGGTTTTGCTGGGCATTGGCAAGGCTGACCTCTGCCGTTAACACATCCAACAAGGTACCAATACCTGCTCGCTCAAAAGCAACCGCATCCCGTAGGGTCACTTGGGCGTTGGCCACTGCTGCTTCGGCAATTTGCACCTGTACCTTCGCTTGCTGTGCCAAATAGTAGTCCGTGCTCACGTCCAAGAGCAGTTGATCCAGTTGTCGCTGCACTTCTAACTCACTAAAGCGGACTTGATCCCGGGCAGCCTGAATCGATGCTGCCCGGCCGCCAGAGGTAAAGAGTGTATAGTTCATGACTAAGGCAGCGTTGGAGGTTGCACCTGCGGTCGCGCCAAATAAATTGGTAAAAAAGTTGGTGGAGTTGAGTTGGTTAACGGGGGCAAGCGTAACCGGCGTAAAGGAAGAGGGAGTCGCCGCTTGAGTGGCACTGTTCTGCAGTTGTTGCAGTTGTTGCTGCAACTCAAGGTTTTGTTGATCGGCAAAAGTAGTGAGTTGCGAACCTTGAAAGCGTTGCTGTAGGCGCTGCACTTGGTTGGCTAAGATACGGCTGGCCTCTAGTTGCTGACCCGTAAGCTGTTGCAGTCCTTGTTGTTGCTGCTGCTGTTGCAGGGATAGCTGCTGCTGAACATTAAGAGGTAAGTAGGCGGGCTGGCCGCTAGGGCGAGTGGCTTGCCCCACGCTCGCTTGGAAAGAAAAGGTGGGATAAAGCTGGCCAAGGGCTTGATTGAGTTGTGCCCGCGCCCGTTGGAGTTGCAGCTCACTAATTTGCAACCCCAAGTTATTGCGAATAGCCACCTCAAGAGCTTGATCAAGGGTCAGGGGTTGTGTCAGATCAATGGTCACATCGGTAGGTAAGGCCAGCGCATCTGGAGTGGGGTTCAGCGGCATTAATGCTGGTTGACTCACCACCGCTGCCGGTGCTTGGGCAACGCTTGGCTCAGGTGCGGGGTCAGCGATGCTTGCTGGGGTAACTGCCACCTCAGCCGCTACAGACATCGCAGCCACCTGATCAGCACTCATTACCTCAGCGTGCGCTGGGGTTAAGCTAATAAGCATCCTCCCAAAGGCGATTGGGGCGATCGCCACCACCCGAGCTGCCAATCGTCGTTTCAGGGCAAACGCAAAATAGTTCATGATCTGCACTTAGACGCACAGCCAGTTCATTGGGGTTAAACCGCGGTGTAGTCTAAGGACAGGAAGAGGTTGCCAGCAGACACCCATTGATTCACTCCCACATCACACAGCTATTCTGCAAAACTCTAACATGATCCTGCGAATTCCGTCTCTTGACCTGCTTTAAGCGATGGTGGGTGTTGCTGAATGTAGCTATGAATTCCCTCATCCCCCACCCGTCTCCCCAAGGAGACGGGCGCTAAGAGTCTTGTTCCCTCTCCTCTGGGAGAGGGCTAGGGTGAGGGCGGTAAAAGACTCAAACCCGAAAGTCATACGTCTATTCAGCAACGCCGGATATGGTGTAATAGCTACCCACTCATTGATCTTGGGTAACCGCTACCAATTCCGCCAAAACTGTCCCTATCCGTTCAATGGGTAGTATATATCTGACAGCGCCAAGGGCGATCGCCTCTTTTGGCATCCCAAAAATGATGCTCGTGGCTTCGTCTTGGGCAATTGTGATACCCCCCMCTCTAGAGATGGCCTGCATTCCTGCTGCGCCATCATCCCCCATCCCCGTTAACAGCACCCCAATCGCTGCTTCACCATAAAACGCTGCGAGAGAGCGGAGCATCACATTGACGGATGGGCAATGGCGTTCACCCTCGACAGGGGGACTGAGGCTCAACTTACCGCGGCGATCCACTTCTAAGTTCCAGCTATCGGGAGCAAAATAGACAACCCCCGGCTGGGGCGTATCGCCAGCATTGGCAATGGTGACTCGCAGCCTCGTTTCTCGTGCCAACCAAGCCACCAAGCCACTCAAAAACCCAACACTAATGTGCTGAGTACATACAATGGGCACGGGAAAACTGGCGGGAAGATCTTGCAAGATTTTAGCAATGGCTTGGGGCCCCCCTGTTGAGGCGCCAATTCCAACAATGGCCGCTTGCTTGGCGGTAACGGTGGCCTGAAGGTAGGCAGGTGCCCCTGCACTCACGGTAGGGCGCGGCTGTAAGGGGCGGGTAAACACCTTGACCCCTGCTAGGACCCGGATTTTATTGATCAGTTCATTGCGGTCGTAGTCTGCCATTAAGCCACTACTTGGTTTTGGGAAGACATCTGTGGCTCCCGCTTGCAGCAGTTCAAACGCCGTTTGGGTCTCACGCACGGCAACGCTAATGACCAACACAGGACGAGGCGCACGAGCCATCAGTTGGCGGGTAAACTCTCGCCCATCCATCTCTTTCATATAGAGATCGGTGCAGACAACATCAGGTTGGCACTCCGGAATTTGCAGCAGTGCCTCTCTGCCGGTGACCGCAGTTCCCACCACAACGATATCTGGGGCAGTCTGCAAGAGTTGCTTGAGAATACTCAGGGCAATGGGGGAATCTTCTACCAAAAAAACACGGATGGGCATTCAAGGCTATCCAGAAACCTTGCTGATAGGATAGCGCGAACTCTTGCCTAGGGAGTCTTTTTGCTGGCCAGAACACGAATTTTGGTGACTAGGGTATGTTTCAAGCGCTCGTAATCTGTCGCAGAGCCTGTCGTGGGCTTCGGGAAGAAGTCTAGGGCGCCCGCTTGCATCAGGTTATAGATATTGTCCACATCCGTCGGCTGTACGGCATTACTAATCACTAGCACTGGCCGGGGAAAGCGTTTCATCACTTCTTTAGTAAACTCCAGCCCATCCATGCCGGGCATTTGTAAATCGGTACAGATGACATCCGGCTGAGTGCGCTCAATGATTTCTAGGCCAGAGGCTCCATCTAAGGCTGTTCCGACCACCTCCACTTCCTCGGAGGAGTTAATCAATCGCTGTAGAATCTCGAGGGCAACGACTGAGTCTTCAATTAAAACCACTTTAATTTTGCTCATGAATTAGCTCCTTCAGGGTATCGAGTAGCAGGGTTTGGTCAAAGTTTCCTTTGGTGAGGTAAGCGTTGGCACCGGCAGCAAGGGCACGTTGGCGATCGCTGGCAGCGGCTAAGGTGGTCACCAGCACAATGGGTAACCGTTGATACTCTGGTAGTTGCCGAATGCGTTGGGTCATTTCAATGCCACTTTGCTGGGGCATTTCAACGTCAGAGACGATGGCATCGAAGGTGCCAGTGCGCAACTGTTGAAATCCATCGGCTCCGTCCACGGCGGTGGTGACCTCGTACCCTGAGCGCTCTAAAATTCGCCGCAGTTGGGTGCGGATGGGGAGGGAATCTTCCACCAGTAAGATCCGTGGCTTTGCGGGCGGCTTCAAGACAGTGCTGGGCTGGGGGCGATCGCCCCCGGTTGCGGTCACTAGTGCACTAGGCTTTAGCAGATGGCAAATGTCTCCCGTTTCCAGAACAGTGACCCCTAACAGATGGGGAATGCCGCTGAGTAAGGGATGATGGGGTTTTAACTGTACTTTTTGGAAGTTCACAATCTCATCCACAATCAGCCCGCGATAGCGATCGCCATGGCGCAGAATTATACAGGGATACCGCGGTTGGTGACGGATCCCCCCCTCTTGATTGAGAATATCTGCTAACCAACTGATGCTGACCGGCTGCTGCTCCCACAGTAGGGTTGGCTCTGCTCCCCCTAAGATTAATTCCTCGTGGCGCAACAGCAGCGTGGTGGCGATCGCCTCAACCGGCAAACCATAGACGTAATCGTGCAGGCGCACCGTGAGGATCGAGACAGTGGCTCGATTGGCACGCAGTGTAATTTGAAAACAGCACCCCTTCCCCGCGGTCGAGATCACATTAATCGTGCCATTGAGCTCCTCGACGTTAGCCCGCACCACATCTAATCCCACCCCTCGCCCTGAGAGGCTACTGACCTGGGTACGGGTTGAAAATCCGGGGGCAAAAATCAGGGCTTCGACCTGAGACCGACTCATTGCTGCCAAGGCGTCGGCACTATACAACCCCCGCTGGAGTGCCGTTTGTTTAATTGCGTCATGATCTAAGCCACGACCATCATCCATCACCTCAATCACCACTTCATTCCCGTTAGTGCGTCCCCGCACCGTGAGAGTGCCTTGGGGAGGCTTACCCTGTTGCTGTCGCTCTTGGGGCAGCTCAATCCCATGGTCTAAGGCATTGCGCACCAAGTGGGTTAAGGGGGCTTGCATGCCTTCGAGAATGCGGCGATCAACCGTGACCTCCGCGCCTTCAATCACCAGTTGTACTTCTTTCTTTTGCTCCTTGGCAATATCTCGCACCGCCCGCGGCAGCAAGTTAAAGATGGTACCTAAGGGCAAAAATTGCAAATTTTGAATCTCATTCTCAAGGCCATTGACCACCGCTGTAAGGTGGGCATCATCAACACCTGCGCGTGCCTGTAATTGCTGTAGCGATCGCCCAAGGGAGTCGAGTTGCTGCCGTAGGTGATCGTAGTGCTGCCGCAGGGTCAACAATTCTGGATGGGGCTGAAGTAAGCGCTGGCTAGCAAGAAGGTGAACCTGCGCCTGCTCCCAGTACGCCAGTCCCTCGACAATGAGTTCCTGCTGCCGAGCAATGCGCTGTTGGGTCACTGTTAAATCACCGATGGCGGTCATGAGGCTATCCAACGTGCTGCTGGCCACCCGTACACTCTCAATGCGATAGTGATCCTGCCCAGTCACCGTGGCTGTCAGTGCTGTGGTTCCCTCGTCTTGGGACGATATTTCAGAGGAGTCCTCAAGGAAGAGGCTTGAGGAGGGGGCACTCATCAACGCATCTAAGTCATCGACTTCCGCTTCAGCAGGCTTTGGGGGATCAGGAGCCGGGGATGCGCCCTCTAGAAATTGCAACAGCTCGGCAGCCACATGAAAGGAACTGACATTGGCTGGCTCACCGGTTACGGCTTCATGGGCAATTTTCTTGACGGCATCTAGGGCACGGTATAGCCCCTCAAACAGGTGTGGCGACGGAACAAGGCGATTCTGCCGCCAGTGACTGAGAATCTCTTCAATATGGTGAATGATGGCTTCGGCCTCCGTCACCCCGAGCATCCGTGAGTCTCCCTTGAGGGAGTGGGCTTCCCGCAGAAGTTGGTCTAGGGGCGAGCGGTCTTGGGGGTTGGTTTCCAGAGCCAACAGCCCCGCCTCAAGCGCGTGCAGGTGCTCTGAGCTGGCAACCTGATACAGAGAGCGCAATTCATCATCTTCAATATACATAGGCTTATATAGGCTTATAGCAAGTTTTGCAATGTCTCAGCGGCTTCGACTAACTGCTGGGTAGCAGTCTTAATTTGCGATACACTCGTGGAGGTTTCCTGGGCACCTAAATTAATGGCATTCATGGCAGAAATAGCCTGCTGTACCCCCACTGCCTGCTGCTTGGAACTGAGGGCAATCTGCTGGCTGTTGAGGTGGACAGCATCAATAGCGTTGGCGATCGTGGCAAAGGTCTCGGACGTGCTATGGGCTAGCTTGGCACACTCGTTGGTGGCTTTCATCCCTTCATCGGTCACCATCACGGTACCATTCATCGCTGCTTGCACTTCGCGAATGAGGGTAGTAATTTTCTCTGCCGATTTCTTGCTTTGGTCAGCCAGTTTACGCACTTCCTGTGCCACCACGGAAAACCCTTTGCCATGCTCCCCCGCCCGGGCTGCCTCCACGGCGGCATTCAGGGCAAGGATATTGGTTTGGTTGGCAATATCGGCAACAAGTTCGGAAATGGCAGTCACCTGAGTGGTTTGCTCACTTAATTGCATAATTTTTTCGGCGATCGCCATGACATTGCCTTTGAGGGTGTCAATGCCTTCAACGGTGTGGTGCACCGTATCTTTACCGTAGGTGGCTAGCTCCATGGCTTGCTTAGCACCAGCGGCGGAAGCTTCGGCTTGCTCTGCGGACTGACGGGAGGAGGCGCCTAATTCTTCCATGGTGGTAGTTGTTTGGTTCACGGAAGCAGCTTGTTGGGCAATCACTTTTTCTTGCTCTGCAAGGGCAGCAGCCGTTTCATTGGAAGAGGTGACCACTTGAGTGGAAATCTGCAACAGCGATTTAATAACACGCTGAATGACTATAGCAACAGAAATTATCAATATCATTTCTAGGCAAAAAATAACGGCTTGAATAATTCGACCATTGCGCTCAACTGCTGCGACAGATGCTTCTGTTTGCTTAACTGCCTCATCGACCAGCTTAAAAAATCCTTCACTGTTTTCAGCAAGCTGTGTCACATCAATAAATGGTCCCTGTATTTGCTCTTTAAGCTCTGGCCACGCAGACTGTACCTTTAGCATCAGGTCGCGTAGCTTAGGATCTCGTGCCGCTGGAATCCCCATTCTAGGGTCACCATTGATTAGGGCATTGATCCGTTCATCATTGATACTCGTTTCTTTATTAATCATCTCAATATCGCTTGCGGTAAGGCGTAGGTTGAGAACGCGCTGACCTGACTCCCGTACTCTATGGGCTTCATTGGAAATCAGGTAAGCTTGACGGCTTTGCTGCGAAATGTAGAACTCTAAACCTAAACCAATCAACGCTGTAGAGGCAATGAAACCAATCAGGGCGTAAAGTTGATAGCGAATACGCATGAATCTTCCTCGCAATTATGATGGTATGGAACTCTGACAAATGATAAATTAATGTTGCCTAAGCGGCTGCTAAGGATGGCATCATTTTACTGAGTACCTGATTCAGGTTTAATAATTTAATTACATGACTTCCTTGAATAATTGAGCCAACGTGGATCAATAATGTCAACAGGCGCTTCCGGTATCGTCGCCAATTCCGGCAAATTGATCAGTTCTTCCACCACTGGTAAAGGCAGGACACAGCTCAGCCCCTGCGATCGCAACTTTAGGTAGTCCATAGCAGCCAGTACTAGATAAATTTCTCAATCGTACTTAACAGGACGTCGCGATCCACGGGTTTGGTAAGGTAGTAATTTGTGCCTGCCATATGTCCTTTGGCGCGATCAATTAAGCCATCCTTGGCCGTCAGCATGATCACTGGAATCTCCTTAAATTTTTCAATTTTGCGGATGGTGCGGCAAAACTCAAAGCCATCAATTTCCGGCATCGTTACATCTAAAAGAATTAAAGAGACGTTCCGGTTATTTAACAGCGACAGAGCATCAATGGCACTGGTGGCGCTAATCACTTCGTAGCGATCGCCCAAGGCACGACGAATCATGGCGTGGACAATAGGACTATCGTCCACGCTTAAAACAATGGGCAAGCCCACGGGACTATCATCATTGGCCACAAAACCAATCAAGCCATCATTGACCCAACGCAGATAAAGGGAGGCCAAGGCAAGGGAATCTTTATACAGCGCCTCAGCAATATCGGCAATGGTATTTTCACCATTCACCCATGTTTGTAAGTGTTGAGCCGTTGCCTCATGGTGAATAGTTGCCAATGCCCCCTCATGGAGACGCGGAATTGCTTCAAAAGAAGGAATTGCTGGATACAACTGCTGCCATAGGCTTTTACGACTGTCAATGCGCTCCAACAGAGTACTGGGGTCAATGCCATGGGGAAGGTCGCCGTAGCTGAGATCCCACTCAGGGTTAGGCTGAGATTCAATCGTACAGGTATGGGGAGCAAGGCGCTCTAAGATAACGACTAATCGCTCTGTAATCGCTTTTTCAATATCCTCCCAACTCAAGGCTCGCGTGTTGACAACGGCTTCAAGGATGGCGCGATAGGAGTAATTAGCAGTACGACTTTGGGCATACTGCATCAGGGTATCCATAAACCCCACCTTAAGCATCCTGCCGAGCAGCCGCAATAACTCTTCTGGTGTCGGCAGATTTTTGGCGGCCATAGTTAAGTTGCCGTGGTAAACGCTAAGGTCATAGGCTAAGTGTCGCCCAGTGTATGGGATATGAGCAGCGACCCGCACAATACCCGTGAACTGTCGAGTCCTCAGCATCTGCAGCATCTGTGGGAGCGGCATAACCGCCTCTAGGGTAGAGGCTGATGGATAGCGAGTATTCTCAAAGGCCTGCATGATCATTCCCCCTTCTAAGGTCTGAGCAATCAAAGGACTAAACAGTCACCTTGATGTTAGAATTAAGCTTGTTGACTACGCACCTTAAGTGTTATAATTTCGGCTTGCGCTTAACGCTGCTCCATTGCTTACGCTTATCCTATAGCAGTGCCATTCAATGCAATGTATTAATAACTACAATCAATGCAATGTATTAATAACTACAATCAATAGGGTGTAATCACTAAACAATAATTAAGCAATTATGAAAGACATAAATTAAAATGCACAGCGGTGCTATTCTACCACGCATTTACTATTCTGCAAGTCATGCAAGGAATGTAGTCGTAATTTGTTTAAGGTACTGTTGGAGCATGGCCACAGTAATACCTTGATCAGAAGAAATTTTTTCATCTGGCGGGCAGTTCTGCAAGAGGATGTGAGCGGTTGTTAGGGACGGCGATCAAGTAAAGCTCCTTGTGGCTGAATTTGCAAGAGGAGGTCGCCTGAGGAAGTCAAGTTGCTGTCGCAGGTGCTTTATGCCAGTCCCTACTTTCAGAAGAATTGTCAATAGAAAGAAATAGGTTTATAGCGAGTTTTGTAATGTCTCAGCGGCTTCGACTAACTGCTGGGTAGCAGTCTTAATTTGGGAGAGGCTGGTCGAAGTTTCCTGAGCGCCTAAATTAATGGCATTCATGGCAGAAATAGCCTGCTGTACCCCCACTGCCTGCTGCTTGGAACTGAGGGCAATCTGCTGGCTGTTGAGGTGGACAGCATCAATAGCGTTGGCGATCGTGGCAAAGGTCTCGGACGTGCTATGGGCTAGCTTGGCACACTCGTTGGTGGCTTTCATCCCTTCATCGGTCACCATCACGGTACCATTCATCGCCGCTTGCACTTCGCGAATGAGGGTAGTAATTTTCTCTGCCGATTTCTTGCTTTGGTCAGCCAGTTTACGCACTTCCTGTGCCACCACGGAAAAGCCTTTGCCATGCTCCCCCGCCCGGGCTGCCTCCACGGCGGCATTCAGGGCAAGGATATTGGTTTGGTTGGCAATATCGGCAACAAGTTCGGAAATGGCAGTCACCTGAGTGGTTTGCTCACTTAATTGCATAATTTTTTCGGCGATCGCCATGACATTGCCTTTGAGGGTGTCAATGGCTTCAACGGTGTGGTGCACCGTATCTTTACCGTAGGTGGCT
>NZ_JAKLTU010000008.1:0-176367 GCF_022570815.1 Synechococcus sp. PCC 6716 | reverse complement strand
AGCCCAAGCAGATATAGCAGCCCACATTGCATTGCTCGTCTAGTTGCTGAATGCGGTCTTTGAGCCATGCAATGTGAGCTGCTATATCTGCTTGGGCTGTTCCGCGTAAGCCTGACAAGCGGTTTTGTTCAGCAGTCAGGATGTCTACCAGTTGCCGCCTGCGGGTCACCAAGTCCTGAAGTTCTGCGTCCGCTTCGCTGGCCAATGAGCGAATCGGCGGTTTCATCGCTTCGCCAAACCAGGCTAAAATCGCGGCATCGACCGGATCGGTTTTAGCCAGTTGATTGGCAGCTTTGGCAACGTTTCGCGCTTGCCGAGCATTAATCACGACCACGGGATAGGCTAGCGTGGACAGCACCAACGCCACTGACCGCTCATAGCCGCCAGTGGATTCTAGAATCACCCGAGCGACCGCCTCAGGCGGACACAGGTGAGTCAGAAGTTCGCGAATCCCACTCGCAGTGTTGCTCACGCGAAAACTCTGCTTCTGGGGACGTAGATGTACATCTAGCCACCGCTTACACACATCAATGCCAATCCATTGTTCTTGATCCTGCATATCACTTTTGCGCCTGTCTGGGGGTAAATCAGGTGTTTACTCAGCCTTGCGTCATGCGGGTTCTACTGTCCCAACCGATGATTCGAGTTTGACCTGTTGCATCAGAGGGATGACCCTAGCTTCTCCACGATGTCTCGCATCTAAGGGGTGACGGTCTGTCTCTCTAGTTTTAAGATACAAGGGTTGGGGATGAAGGAATTCATAGCCACGTTCAGCAACACCCCCACCGCAAAGCTCAGTCGGGGTACAGTTATACTGTTTTTTGGTTTAATTGGTTTTACGCTGCATCGGACTCCTGCAGTTGATGACGATGGTAGAGGAAGTCTAGGGCATTATTGCGCAGTTCATAGTAGGTGGGATCTTCTAAAATGCGTTCGCGATCGCGGGGGCGCACGAAAGGAATGGTCATGATTTCGCCAATTCTGGCTTCCGGCCCATTGGTCATCATCACGACGCGATCGGCCAAAAAGAGCGCCTCATCAATATCGTGGGTAATCATCAGCACCGTGCAGCGATGCTCCTGCCAGATATTGAGCAGTTCCTCTTGGAGTTCTTCTTTCGTAATGGCATCTAAGGCACCAAAGGGTTCATCCAGAATCAAAATCTCAGGACGGATGGCTAGGGCGCGGGCGATCGCCACCCGCTGCTTCATCCCCCCCGAAAGCTGGGAGGGGTACTTTTGAGCAGCATCTGCCAAGCCCACCATGGCCAGATGCTCCCGGACAATCGCCATTTTTTGGGGGCGTGACTTTTGTGGCCACACCGCATCTACCGCCAGATAGATATTGTCCGCTGCTGTGAGCCAAGGCAGGAGCGCATAGTTCTGAAACACCACCATCCGATCCGGCCCCGGCTCTTTAATTAACTGACCCTTGAGGCGCACTTCGCCAGTGGTTGGGCGCACAAACCCCGACACCATATTCAGCAGGGTGGTTTTACCGCAGCCCGAGTGGCCAATGACACAGATAAACTCACCGGCCTGAATATCTAGGGTAATATCCGTCAAGACGGTAAACGGACCATTACTGGTGGGATAGACTTTACTGACCTGCTCAAGGCGCAGGAACGATTCATTAGAGACAACAGCCACAGGGGTAGTCATGGGTCGAGTTCCTTGGGTCATCATGTACAGCTCCAATCAGTCTTGAATTATGAAAAACAGAAGTTAGGCAGCTTGCCGTAGGGGCAGACTGAGGGGAATCTCGGCCATATAGACTTCGTGTTTGATGGCTAAGCTGTTGAGATAACTAATTGGGTCATCCGCATTAAAGGTCGTGCCATCGAACAGTTGAATCGGGCCAGTACGATACTTAATGTCCAGCAGTCCCAATTCCCGCGCCGCAGTGCTAAACACACTGACCCGGCACACCCGCTCCAGAACCTCAACCCAGTTGCGGGGAAAAGGGATGGTTCCCCAGCGGGCGATCTGGGTCATCATCCACAGGTGTTCAGTGCGGCTGGGGCGATTGACACCATCGCCAAAGAACAGGTGGTGCACCGAGGCACCGTGTTGATCCACCCCCAGTTCTAAATACGCGGGGTCAGTCGCGACATAGGCTTTGCGGCTCAGGAGTTGCTTAATTTCCTCACTGTTGGCCGGATCAGCGCAGTAGCGACAGGCATCCAGCAGGGCTTTAACTAGGGCGATGTGGGTATTGGGGTAGGCCATGGCCCAGTCTTCGCGCACGCCTAAGACCTTACCGGGGTGCCCTGCCCAAAGATCGACATCACTGGCAATGGTAAAACCAATCTGTTCTTTGGCGGCGCGCAAATTCCAAGGATCGCCAACACAGTAGCCATCAATACTGCCCGTCCGCAAATCTGCCACCATTTGCGCCGGTGGAATAGTTTGCAACAGTACATCCTGATCCGGATGGATCCCCCCCGCAGCCAGCCAGTAGCGCAGCAGTAGGTTATGCATCGATGCCGGGTGTACCATGCCAAAACGGTGGAGGCGATCGCGACTCTGTAGCAGATAGCGCTGAAAGTCACTGAGGGTGACAATGCCCTGCTCAGCAAGTTCTTTTTTGAGGGTAATACCATTGCCATTCCGACTGAGGGTAAGGGCACTCACCACGGGCAACGGTCGCTCCTCATGGCCACCACAAGTCAGCCACACCGGCATCCCCGCCGGCATTTGGGCAGCATCTAAATACCCCGCAACAATCCCATCCACAATACCCCGCCAACTGCTCTCGCGCACCAGCGAGACTTCCTCAAGGCCGTGGTGAGCAAAGAAGCCTTTTTCGTAGGCAACTGCAATGGGTGCACAGGCCGTCAGGGGCACAAAGCCAATTTCCAGATTAATTTTTTCTAGACCATGGCGGGCGATCGCCGGCTTACGGCGAGCCTGCAACTGCTTCACCCGCTTCTGCTGGTTAAGAAAATAGATAATTTCACTGCGCAGGCTGTAGTAGCTAGGGTGCTCCACGACTGCCATCCGTTGCCGTGGCCGCGGAATATCCACGTTCAGAATGCCCCCAATTTTCGAGCCGGGGCCATTGGTGAGCATCACAATCCGATCTGAGAGCAACACCGCCTCATCGACATCGTGGGTGACCATCACCGCCGTGACCTGCTGACTCTCGCAGATCTGCATCAATTGCTCCTGCAAGTTCCCCCGTGTCAGCGCATCCAATGCTCCAAAGGGTTCATCCAGTAACAGCAATTTCGGCTGAATCGCCAAGGCACGGGCGATCGCCACCCGCTGTTTTTGCCCCCCCGACAGCATTGTCGGCGGCTTATGGGCATGGGGACGCAACCCCACCAGATCGATATAGGACTCAACCAGTTGCCGCCGCTCCCCTGGGGTAAGATGCGCCAGCACCTCATCCACCGCCAAGGCAATGTTATCCCGCACCGAAAGCCACGGCAGCAGCGAATAGTTCTGAAACACCACCATGCGATCAGGGTCTGGCTGCCGCACCCGCTGGCCTTCGAGAGTCACCACCCCACTGGTCGGCAAATCTAGCCCTGCAATCATATTCAGCAACGTGGACTTACCACAGCCGGAATGCCCAATGAGCGAAATAAACTCCCCCTTTTTGATGGTTAGATCAATTCCCTTCAGGGCAACGTACTGGCCACCATTGCTGAGGTCAAAGACCTTTTCCACCTGATCAACCGCAACAAAAACCCCCATGGAACCCTCCTATCGACTTGTCGGTGCAATTTTTGCCTGCAGGAACCCAACAGCCCGATCCAAGATCAGACCGACCGCTCCGATATAAACCACCGCTACAATAATTTCCGTGACATAGTTTTGCTGGTAGGCATCCCAGATAAAGAAGCCAATCCCTGCCACCCCAGACATGACAATTTCTGCAGCAATAATGGCCAACCACGCCAAACCGATGGCAATCCGCAATCCCGTAAAGATATAGGGCAGTGCCGAAGGCAAAAGCACCTTCAAAAAGAACGTCTTTTTCGAGAGGCGTAGCACCCGTGACACATTCTTATAGTCTTGCGGGATTTCTCGCACCCCAACAGCGGTATTGATCAAAATTGGCCAAATTGCCGTAATAAAAATCACAAAGATGGCTGCTGGTTCATTTTGCCGCAGCGCCGCGAGGGAAATAGGCACCCACGCCAAGGGAGCCACCATCCGCAGAAACTGGAAAATTGGATCAAGGGCTTTGTTGAGTACCTTACTAGTACCCACCAAAATGCCAAGGCTAATGCCAGCCACTGCCGCCAAGCCATAGCCCTGAGCCACGCGGGTTAGGCTAATCAAGGTTTGCCGTGCCAACCCCTGATCCAGCGGGCTGTTGTAGTAAAACGGATGCAGAATAAGGTAGCGGCTCCGCTCATCCGCAAACACCTGTATAGGCCCCGGAAGAGCCAAGATTTTTGTGAGTGCGAGCACTTGCCACACAACTAAAAAGCCAATAACACCAAAGATCGGTAGATAAAAATCTGCTCCCCATTGACGCAAAAATTTAACGAAGGGATGGGTTGTGCCATTGCGACGCACCGATGCAACTGCCATAGATTGCTCCTGTTAGTAACACATCAATCCTCAGGACTTGACTTTAATCTTGAGGCTGTCAAGGTAAGCTTGGGGATTTGCTGGGTCAAAGGTGACCCCATCGAAAAAGGTTTCCACGCCACGAGAGTCGCTGGTGGGAATGTCTGCTGCAGCAACGCCGAGTTCTTTAGCCGCTTCCCGCCACAGATCGGAGCGGTTCACCCGATCAATCATTTGCTTCATGTTGTCGAAATCCTTCAGCTTATCCGCATTGAAGCCCCAGCGCAGGTTTTCGGTTAAAAACCACAGATCATGACTCTTGTAAGGGAAAGAGATACTGTTACCGTTCGGATCCCGCCAGTAAAGGGGGCCAATGTTAAAGTCGTTAAATTTGGGTTGGCCATCCCCCATCGTGTAGGTTCCCTCGTAAGGTGGCGTGAGAATGTTACCGGGAATGTTGAAGTACTCACGGCGACCACAAATTTCAATTAATTCCGGACGGTTAGCTTTATCGTCACACCACTGCTGCGCCTCCATGACCGCTTTGAGGAGGGCTTTGGTGGCTTTGGGGTTTTGGTCAACCCAATCCGCTCGCACCGCTAGGTATTCCTCCGGATGGTAGGGCCACATTTGAGCTGTCAGGGTGGCCATAAAGCCAATATCGTCGCTGACAATGCGAAACGGCCAAGGGTCACCCGTACTAAAGGCATCCATGGTGCCATTGCGCATCCCCGCCACCGTTTCGGCAGGGGGCACCGCTAGCAGTTCAATGTCCCGATCCGGATCGATGCCATTGGCGGCAAACCAGTAACGGATCCATAGATCTTGGTTGGCTTGGGGGAAGGTGTAGGCAGCTTTGAATTTGCGACCATTGTTGGCGGCAAACCCTTTGATGTACTCCGGATCTGCCATTTTCAGGTGAACCCCCTTGCCTTTATGAGCACCGGAGATAGCAACGCCATTGCCTTGGGTGTTCAACTGCGCTAAGACGTACATCGGCATTTTCTGGTTGTTGAGGGTGATAATGCCTTCGCTAATGAGGTAGGGCATGGGCATCTGCCATTGGCCACCATCAATACCACCCCCGGCAGCGCCAATCACCACGTTATCCCGCGCACTGGCCCAGTTAGCCTGTTTGGAGAGTTCGGCATTGACCAACCCATGCTTGGCAAAAAAGCCCTTTTCCTTGGCAATAATGAGCGGGGCAGATTCAACAATGGGGATAAAGCCTAGCTTAATGGTATCGGTTTCAATATCAGCAGTGCTGCCCCCTGCTTGCTGGGAGGGGGATTCTGCTGGTGCACACCCCTTGAGGGCGATCGCCCCTACAGCAGTAGCCGTGGCAGTCATTAAAAAGCGACGACGTGACAATTGAGACATAGTCCAACCTATATCAAGAACCGTAAGATTAAATTGACAAAAAACGGTTTCCCCAGAGAGCACTGGGAAAAGTACAGTCGTTTGCGATGCACACACCCGGAAAACCGGATTGAAATCAATCTATCACTGTAGATGTAAAAAAAGATATATCTCTATTGGATAAGCTCGGCTAATTTTTTTTATTCCATAAATAAGTTGAACCAATTTTAGCCATTGCAGTTGACGGAAGACTCCCTAGCCTGATCTCCTGCGCTGCTGTTGGCTGGGGAAACGGTGACAGGTTCCCCGATTGGAATTCTGCTGAACTCGATACCGATGTCCCCATTAGCTGGTAACGTGGTATGGAAGCCATCCAATGGCGAAGCAGTATTGATTTCAGCACGGTTAGCATGAGAGTCCTCGTAATTGGCGGTGATGGTTATTGTGGCTGGGCAACGGCGCTTTACCTTTCAAATCGCGGGCATGACGTGGCTATTTTAGATAGTCTGATTCGGCGGCATTGGGATGCAGAACTGTGCGTAGAAACCTTGACTCCTATTGCCCCCATTCAGCATCGCCTACAGCGCTGGCAGGATTTAACCGGCAAGAAAATTGATCTTTACGTGGGCGATATCTGTAACTACACATTTCTTGAGCGGGCAATGCAGGCATTCCAGCCTGATGCAGTGGTTCACTTTGGTGAGCAACGGTCTGCCCCCTATTCCATGATTGATCGCGAACACGCGGTGTTAACGCAAGTCAAT
Source organism: Synechococcus sp. PCC 6716 (assembly GCF_022570815.1). NCBI lineage: Bacteria > Bacillati > Cyanobacteriota > Cyanophyceae > Synechococcales > Synechococcaceae > Synechococcus > Synechococcus sp. PCC 6716. The sequence goes on along the minus strand of NZ_JAKLTU010000008.1, from coordinate 169,718 downwards.
AATGTGGTGGGCACCCTCAACCTGCTCTATGCCATCCAAACCCATAACCCTGAATGCCACTTAGTTAAACTGGGCACGATGGGCGAGTATGGCACCCCCAACATCGATATTGAAGAAGGTTACATTACCATTGAGCACAATGGCCGCAAGGATACCCTGCCCTATCCCAAGCAGCCCGGCAGCTTCTACCACCTCAGTAAGGTGCACGATAGCCACAATATCCATTTTGCCTGTCGCATTTGGGGCTTGCGAGCCACTGACTTGAACCAAGGGGTGGTCTATGGTGTGCTCACCGAAGAAACAGGGATGGATGAGTTACTGATTAACCGTCTTGACTACGATGGCATTTTTGGCACCGCCTTAAACCGCTTCTGTATTCAAGCGGCCATTGGGCATCCCTTGACGGTCTATGGGAAAGGCGGGCAAACCCGCGGCTTCCTCGATATTCGCGACACCGTGCGCTGTATTGAGTTGGCTGTGAATCAACCGGCAGCCCAAGGCGAGTTCCGAGTACTCAACCAGTTTACAGAGCAGTTTAGTATCGGTGATCTGGCTCATAAAGTACAGGAAGCAGGGAAAGCCCTAGGCCTGAAGGTGGAGATTAACCACCTTGAGAACCCCCGTGTTGAAAAAGAAGAGCACTACTTCAACGCCAAGAATACTAAGTTGCTGGATTTGGGGCTGCAACCCCACTACCTCTCCGATTCGCTGCTAGACTCCCTCTTAAATATTGCGATTAAGTACAAAGAGCGAGTGGATGCGAACCACATCCTGCCTAAAGTAAAGTGGCGCCCCTAGTTGCTAGACCTTACAGCACGGTTTTGATCCGCTGTTAAAACCGAAAGATGGCCTGCTAGAATTGCTTATTATTTTCGTCTTTGCACGATATTTTAGTGATTCTTCGAGGCTCTCCATGGCTCAGTTGGCGATCGCTCCAGTGCTATTTCACTTGGCGTTTCCCGTTAGTAATATTCCCGAAACTAAAGCATTTTATGTGGAGGGGCTGGGGTGCGAGCCTGGGCGCGAAAACCCCCATTGTCTGATCATGAAGCTCTATGGCCATCAGTTGGTGGCTCACGTTACCTCGGAGCCGTTAACACCGCCCAGTAGCATCTATCCCCGACATTTTGGCCTCATCTTTTTGGCAGAGGCCGATTGGCAGAACCTGCGCGATCGCGTTGTCGCCAAGGAGTTAGGGTTTTATCAGCCACCGCGCACCCGGTTTGTGAACACACCGCTTGAGCATAAAACCTTCTTTTTGGCCGACCCATTTCATAATTTAATTGAGATCAAATTTTATCGCCACGCAGAGGCTATTTTTGGCAACCGCGATCAGCACGCCGTGGGAGACACACCTTTAATATCCACACCCTAGGGGTGGCGCTGTGGCTCATTTGATCCTTTACAGTAAACCCGGCTGTCACCTTTGTGAAGGACTGCAAGAAAAGCTGGAATCCCTAACAGCAAAAGGGTTTTCCTTAGAAGTTCGGGACATTACTCAGCAACCGGAGTGGCAGCAAGCGTACGAATACGATGTTCCCGTATTGTACTTGGTGGTTGAGGGTCAAACCCTCGGCGTGCCGCGATTTTCCCCCCGACTCAGCGCCGCGGAAATTGAGCGCCGCCTACAACGACTTGCGTTAGAGCGGAGTCATTAAGGGCATAATCGGCATAGCGATGCCAAATCCTTTGAGGACTGAACAAATGGACTTAGGAGCCATGCTATTTCGTGGTCGCGAACTGAACGTGACCCAGCAGTTTGCCGTGATTGGTCTAGGGCGCTTTGGCCGTGGCGTTTGTGGTACTCTACACGACTCCGGTTATGAAGTCTTGGGTACCGATAATCAGGAGCGTTTAGTCAACCAAGTCTTGCAAGATCGCCTTGTTAACCATGCGATCCAGTTAGATTCTACGGATCCACAATCTCTGAAAGAAGCTGGGTTATTTGAGTTTGAAACCGTCATTGTTGCCATTGGCAACCACCTCGATGCCAGTATTATTACCACCCTGAATCTCAAAGAGGCTGGCGTGCCCAAGGTCATTGCGAAGGCCTCTTCAGAGGTTCATAAAAAACTCCTAGAACGGGTGGGGGCAGATTTGGTGGTGTTTCCTGAGTATGAAGCAGGGTGTGAATTAGCGCGATCGCTGACACGTCCGGCGATTCTTGACTCCTTAGCCCTAGATCCTGAAAAAAGCATTATTGAGGTCAAAGTACCAGATGCCTTCCATAACAAAACGATTATGGAAGTAGGACTCCGCAGCCGCTATGGTCTGAACCTCATTGCCCTGCGCTGCGATCAAAAATTTGAAATTATTCCTGACCCTAACCAAAAACTCAAGCGAGGGGACATCATGGTTGTCATTGGTGCTAACACTGACATTGATCGCTTTTTGAGTAGTCACCACGTTACTTGACAGCGCTAGTGCCTCAGTCTCCCTTTTATCGTTGGTCGCCGCCAGCGCGGGTTGTAGCTCTTCTCTCGCTCATGTTTGGCATTAGTAGCTTGCAAACCCCTAATAGCTTAGGCGTTGCCTCGGTTGTGGTTGTGCTGTGCTGTGTTGCTAGTCAAGTGTCGTGGCGGCAGTTTGCTCACCGCTTGCGTCACTCCCGTTTTTTCTTGATCGGACTTTGGGTATTTCTGCCCTTGGGTGGCGATGGCTCCCCCCCCCTAGGGTGGATTTCCACCACAGGGCTACAGGTGGCCTGTCTTCTCTCGTGGCGGTTCATCCTCTGCCTAGCGCTAGCAGTGACCCTCCTCGAGACGCTCACCTTTAGCCAATGGTTGGCCGTCTGTCGCTGGTGCTACTTACCATCGCTGCTTACCGATACCTTGGCGTTGACCTATCGTTATCTGTTTGAGTTAGAGTTTTTGCTTTCACAGATGCAGCAGGCTCTTTTTTTGCGTGGTTTTCGCCTACATTGGCAACGACTGGGGGCGTGGGCACAACTGATTGGCGCCTTTCTCATTCGTACTGAAGAACGGGCGCAGCACATTTATCTGGCCATGCGTTTGCGGGGCTACGGCCTACGGGGGCAGATGCGTCCCACCTTTGCAGATGCTGCCCCTTGGAGTTGGGGATTGACGGGTATCGTGCTCCTTGGGGTGGGGGTACTCATTGGATGGGATAGTGGCTGGCTAGAGCGGCAGTTACGGKGATTCTTACTGACTAGCGGCCTGAAGGCGCTAAGGCTGCGCAGCTTCCATACTAGTGGCTGCCATTCCTTTGGTGGCGGCAAGTTTAGCAACTTCTTGATCGGTGAGCATAGTGTAGTCTCCACAGCAACAAAAAACGTTTCTCTCACCCCTAGGAGCAGTCGCTTTGTGTTCGAGGGGTAACACTTGGTTTTATTGCACAACTATTCCTTTAGTGACCGGAGGCCTAGACGCTTGGGCTTTAGCGTTATTGGAAGGCTGCTACTCGCTACGACTATTATAATCGAGAGTATCTTAAGAGTTGTGTTGTGGGAGGGTGTTAGCCAGTACCTTGAGGGCACAGAGGATGGCTGCACTGCGTCAATCCATGGCAGCGCATTCATATAGATAGTGCTAAGGGTTCCCATCGATTTAGTGGCCACATAAAGGGTGTGAAGAGGGACGGCCTATGGTTGGGTTACGCTACGGGTTGTTAAGTATGGCGGTGCTGGCTAGCCTGTGGGTGGCACCCGTCAAGGCACAGGAGCAACGTCCGCTTGAATCCATTGATTTGGTTGATCTCGTTGATTTCGTCGATGCAGTGGACTATGGGCTGACTGTGGTGGCGGGCGATCGCCTTGCCCAAGCGATGCCATCGTTGCCCCAGTCCCAAGGCTCGGCCATTGATTTATTGCCTTCAGCGCCAGCCCCTGCACCACCGGCCCCCGTTGTGGAGGAATCCCCTGCCCCCTTACCCTCTATGGCAGATATTAAGGGCGATCGCCCCACGACAGAGGACACTGAGGTGGCGGTTCCCATCGATCCTGCCATACCGGAGCGAAGTGCTGAGCAAGCGGCTCGTGAAACACGCTTAGCCATCTTGATGGAGGGCGATCGCCACTTCCAAGCGGGCGACCTTACCCTTGCCAGAACCTATTACCAAAAAGCAAAAGTAGAGACCAATTTACCACCACCGCGCTTCACGCCGCCAGCCATCCTTGAAATTAGCCAACTGCCCCCCGCCGCCCAAATTTATTGGCGCGAAGTCCAAGGGGGATCGCAACTGTACAGTGCCCAGTCTGTACCGTTGCGGCTTCTCGTTGAGCAGTTTCCTGAATTTATTCCCGCACACGTTAAACTCGCTGAATTTTTATTCCAGCAAGGGTCTTGGCAGGAAGCTCACGCTCAGCTTGAGCAAGCCACCAGCCTCTATCCCGACCAACCAGAGCTGCAGCGCGCCCTTGTTGCGTCTTACGATCGCCAAAAACAATGGCTAGAAGCGGCACTGACCGCCCGCCGTTTTGCCATTCTGAACCCCGACCATCCCGCTGCGCCTGAATTTGAGCACCTAGCCGCCGAGCGAATGCAGCGATTTCGCCGTCAAGTTCAAGGCCAGCTGCGCGAAAGTATGATTGTTGGTGCCCTGACGGGCTTAGTGGGGGTGGCTATTACCGGTAACCCCCTCCTCTCCCTTGACTCCATTCAAATGATGGCCTTAATGATGCAGGGGGAAGCGGCCATTGGTGCCTCTGCCGCCCGGCAAATTAGCCGTCAAGTGAAGCTTTTAGACGATCCCGATGTCCAAGCCTACGTCAATGAGGTGGGGCAGAAACTGGCCAATGTGGCTGGACGGAATGAGTTTGAGTACGAGTTTTTCATTATCAACGACGATAGTCTGAATGCCTTTGCCTTACCCGGGGGCAAAATTTTCATTCACTCAGGCGCCATCCTCAAAGCCAACACCGAAGCAGAGCTAGCGGGGCTGCTGGCTCACGAACTTGCCCACGCTGTCTTGTCCCATGGGTTTCGATTGGTGACCCAAGGCACGGCTACAGCCAACTTAACTCGCCTGCTGCCTGTGGGGGGCTACATTACAGGGCTGCTGGTCACAAGCTACAGCCGTGACATGGAGCGGGAGGCGGATATTTTAGGAACCCGCATCCTTGCCCGGGCTGGCTATGCTGCCGATGGCTTACTAAACTTGATGCACACCCTCCAAAAAGAGTACCGCAACCAAGAACCGTCCTTGCCATGGTTTTCCACCCACCCACCCACCGCCGAGCGGATTCGCTATATTCGTGGTCTGATGCGGGAGCAGAACTACACCCCCTTTGCCTTTGAAGGGGTTGAACGCCATCAACAGATTCAAGCCCACCTGCGCAGCATTTTGCAGCCTGCGAACCCGAAAACGCCCCAACAGCAGACTGCGGCAGAGCCAACCCTCACACCGACCTCATCGCGGTAAACTGGTAAGAGTATTCACCAAAATATTTTTTCATCGATAAGATAGCAACATCACAAAGCGCTAAATTATTCCGACGTTTTTTATCTGCCCCTATGGATGCCTCGGCCAATCGTCCCGATACCTACGTTCCGCATCTGCAATCCCCAACACGCTCCTCAGGAGAGTCGCAACGGGGTTTCATGCGGCCAACGGAACTGATTCTTGCTGCCCCGACACCACGGTTGCTGTTTCACTCTATCTATATACAGCGATCCATTGTGCTGGATCAGTTACCCAGGTGGCGCATTGGCCGCAGTAAAGACTGTGATATTGTCATGCCCGATCGCTGGTGCTCTCGTGCTCATATTGCCATTGAACGCCAACCGGATCATCGCTACCGGCTGATGGATCTCAAGAGTATGAACGGCACATTTATTGGCAATAGCCGCATTCAGGGAACTCATATCCTCCACCACGGCGATCGCATTGCGATTGGAGAGTCTGAACTCGAATACATCGATCTGCGGGATGCCCCCAGCCCTCACCCCTATACCGATCACTCCCATGAAAGCTATGGCCAAGCCACCGTGTTGATGACCCATTCCTCGCGCACCCAAGGGGAAATGTGGCGGGAACTCCTCAACTCTCAGGGGATTTCCACAATTTGGGCGACCTCCCACTTTGAGCTGGAGAAAATTATTGCCCACGTTGAGTCCCTCAATTGCAAAATCAGTCTGCTGTTGTTAGACTTGGGGATGCCGAAAACAAATCCCTATGACTTTTGTCGCCAGTACCGTCAGTCGTACCCAGAGATGCAGGTGATTTTACTTAGTGGGATGCGCACCCGGGTACACGAATCAGAGTGCAAGTGGGCGGTGAATCAAGGGGCAATGGCGCTGTTTGCGGGGTTGCCCCGGGAAAATATGTTTGCTGATCTGACCAGTATCACAGAACGGTTGCAAATCATTTCAAAGACGATTAATTGGCCGTACCTGAATGCCGAAGCGCTGACGAGCACGCTGTTGAAATTACAGGATAGTATCGATGCAGAAATATCGGGCTTGGTGCTCTAAGGCTGCACGGGGAGATTGGCGGTGTTACATTCAGTAGCAGTGGTGTTTTTAGCAATAACGAACATTGGTTCCTACAGGTTTAGCGATTAGTGCCCTAGAAAAGTCGTTGGTGCGTTTGGAGTGGCCGTGTCTGTGCCAGCAGTTGGCCACGTTTGCCGCCACAAAGCGTGGAATGCGTCAGCTTCAGTCCGGTGATATTTTGGCGGGGACGCGAGCCGCCAGTGAGGTGCTCTTGGCGCAAACGAGGGAGATCATTGCGCTAGAGACAACGTACCAAGGGCGGTTAGATTTTAGTTTGGTGACGGATATTGAGCCCTACCTAGAGCGGCTGCAACATCGCGGCTGTTTACTGGGCAACGAGTTGTTGGCGATCGCCCACGTGTTAACCACGGCTCGCCAGCAGCGACGGCACATCGATGCCCACCCCCTCCTTGTGGAATTGAATCGCCTTGTCAGTGGCTTGCGCACCTATCCAGAGGTCAGCCAGGAAATTCACCGCTGTATTACCGATCAAGGAGAGGTGAGCGATCGCGCCAGTCCTGAGCTTGCCGCCATTCGCCAACAGCAACGTCAGGCTCGTGCCACGTTGCATAGGGCTTTGCAACAGATTGTGCAACGGCGCGCCACCGCTTTGCAAGACGCCGTAATTACCCAGCGTCGCGATCGCCATGTCCTCGCCGTTAAGGCCACCCACAAAGATCACGTTCCCGGCATTATCCATGACCTATCGGCCAGTGGTGCCACCCTCTACATTGAGCCGCAGGAAACCATTGAGCTACAAAACCGCTTACAACAGTTAGGGCATCAAGAAGCAGAAGCAGAGCGAGCGGTCTGTCAAGCCCTCTCGGATCAGTTGGCAACGATGACGGATGACCTGTGGTACATCCTTGACGTGCTGACGGCGCTGGACATGGCCATGGCGCGTGCCCACTATAGCCTGTGGCTTGAGGGCAGTTGCCCCGAATTTTGCGATACGGCCTCCCTGCGGCTACAGCAGCTACGGCACCCACTGTTGGTGTGGCAGCACTACCACGAACAGGGGCAAGCGGTTGTGCCTATTGATGTGGACATTCCCGCCAGCATTGCCGTAGTCACCCTGACCGGTCCCAATACTGGCGGCAAAACCGCCACCCTGAAAACGGTGGGACTCGCGGCCTTAATGGCTAAAGCGGGCTTGTATATTCCGGCTGCCGCCACCCCCCAATTGCCGTGGTTTAGTGGCGTGTGGGCAGATATTGGCGATGAGCAATCCTTGGCTCAGAATCTTTCGACCTTTTCCAGTCACATCTGCAACATTCGCGATATTTTAACGGAGTTGGATGTAGCAGGGGGAGCTACCCTCGTCTTGTTAGATGAGGTGGGGGCAGGCACAGATCCAAGCGAAGGAACAGCCTTGGCGATCGCCCTGCTGCGGTACTTGGCGGATCATGCCACCCTCACCCTAGCAACCACCCACTATGGCGAGCTCAAAGCCCTGAAGTACCAAGATTCCCGATTTGAAAACGCCTCTGTGGAGTTTGACGAACAGACCCTTGCTCCAACTTATCGCCTGCTGTGGGGGATTCCCGGCCAGTCGAATGCGCTGGCGATCGCCCATCGTTTGGGGTTGCACGAGAGCGTCATTGAAGGAGCCAAAAAACTCCTAGCAGGAGATACAGGTTCAGTCAATCAAATGATTGCTGGGCTGGTGGATCAACGGCAAGAACAAGCAGCAAAAATCAGCGCCGTCACGCAGTTACTACAGGAGACCGAGCACCTGCATCAGGAGGTCGAGCGTAAAGCGAAAGAACTGCGGCAGCGGGAACAGCAATTGCGACAGCACCAAGAAGAACAAGTGCGCAGCAGTATTGTCGCCGCCCAAAAGGAAATTGCAAAGGTGATTGCCCAACTGCAACAGGCCGCCAGTCCCGAACAGATCAAGAGCGCCCAAACTGCCCTTGACCACATTGCCCAGACCTATCTACCACCCCCTGCCCCCAGTGGATTTATCCCCCAACCGGGCGATCGCGTTCGCTTACCCCAGTGGCAACAGGTCGGCGAAGTCCTGAGTGTTAGCCAGCAGGGCGATATTGTCGTGCAACTTGGGCAGCTCAAACTGGCGGTGCCCCCCCACGCCGTTGAATCCCTCAGCGGTGAACCCGTCCAGCCCCCCGTCAAAACCAAATCCGTGAGCATCAGCCCCCCTACCCAAAGTGCCCCAGCCATCCGCACTGAGTCCCGTACTCTAGACTTGCGGGGCAAACGCCTGCGGGATGCAGAACCCCTCCTAGAGGAATTTTTGAACCGTCAACAGGGAACAGTATGGATTATTCACGGTCACGGCAGTGGTGCACTACGGCAGTTTGTCCATGAGTTTTTGTCCCACCATCCCAGTGTTCAGAGCTATGAACTCGCCGCTCCCGAAGAGGGGGGGCGGGGCGTAACGGTGGTGCAGCTATAGGAGAGCAAATAGACCATGCAACAACGCATTTGTGAAATTGTCCGCCACGGCGAAGCTGGCACTCAGGTCACCGTCAAAGGCTGGATTCGCACCAAACGAGAACTGAAGGAATGCACCTTTGTTAACGTCAACGATGGCTCGTTGCTAGCGGGCTTGCAGGTAGTGATTCCCCACACGCTTGAGGGGTACCCCGACCTGATCAAGCACTTAACCACAGGAGCCGCTGCTGAATTTAGCGGTGAGCTTGTCCCTTCCCCCGGCAAAAACCAACGGATCGAACTCCACGCCAGTTATATCCATGTATGGGGCACAGCGGATCCCGACACCTACCCCCTGCAAAAGAAACGCCATAGCTTTGAGTTTTTGCGCACCATTAGTCACTTGCGCCCCCGTACCAACACCATCGGTGCCGTGATGCGCATCCGCAATGCCTGTGCTACCGCCATTCATCAATTTTTTCAAGAACGGGGCTTTCTCTGGGTGCACACCCCCATTATTACCGCCAGCGACTGCGAAGGAGCCGGAGAACTCTTTACCGTCACGAGCCTGAATCTAGCAGCGCCACCCAGAACACCTACGGGAGCAGTGGACTTTAACCAAGACTTCTTTGGTCGCCATGCCTACCTCACCGTAAGTGGCCAACTAGAGGCAGAAATCATGGCCACTGCCTTTAGTCAGGTCTATACCTTTGGACCAACCTTTCGGGCTGAAAATTCTAATACCTCGCGCCACCTAGCCGAATTTTGGATGGTGGAGCCAGAGATGGCCTTCTGTGATCTGCAAGGGGATATGGATCTGGCTGAAGCCTTCTTGCAATATGTGTTTCGCTACGTCCTTGAGCACTGTCCCGACGATCTGGCCTTCTTTCAGGAGCGGGTGGACAACACCGTCATGGCCACAGCACAGCAGATGGCGAGCCAAGCCTTTGCCCGCTTGAGTTATACCGAAGCTATTCACCTGTTAGAAAGCAGTGGTCGTCCCTTTGAGTTTCCAGTGGCGTGGGGTCTAGATCTGCAATCAGAGCACGAGCGCTACCTTGCCGAAGAGTACTGCCGCCGTCCGGTCATTGTCTATGACTACCCTGCTAGCATCAAAGCCTTTTATATGCGCTCGAACGACGATGGTAAGACTGTCGCGGCCATGGATGTGCTTGCCCCCAAAATTGGCGAAATTATTGGTGGTTCCCAGCGGGAGGAACGCTACGATGTGTTGCACAGCCGGATTACCGAGCAGGGGCTAGATCCAGCGCCCTACTGGTGGTACTTGGACTTGCGCCGCTTTGGCAGCGTCCCCCATGCCGGATTTGGGTTAGGTTTTGAGCGCCTAGTGCAATTTATGACAGGGATGGATAACATCCGCGATGTCATTCCCTTTCCCCGCACCCCTGGCAATGCTGAGTTTTGAGGATCCCTGTTTGTGACGCCTGAATTTTGGAACGATGTCCTAGAGACCTGCGCGCAGGTGCAAACCATTGTTGCCCCCCGTCTGATGGAATGGGCGGGGCAGTCTTCTGTAGAGCACAAAGCCGACGGCAGCTTAGTGACCCGCGCGGATTTGTGGGCAGACCAAAAAATCCGTGAACTTCTTCAGCAGGTGTTTCCAACCCATGCTTATCTGACTGAGGAAGGCAACCACACCTATCAAGGTGAGCCATGGTGCTGGATTATTGACCCCATCGATGGCACGACCAACTATAGCCATGGGTTGCCGATCTGGTGCATTGCCCTGAGTTTACTCTATCAAGGCATGCCGATCTTTGGCTATGTCCATGCTCCACCCCTAGGACAAACCTTCCACGGCTATTATCATGCCCCCGGCCACCCCAATGGGGCATTTTTGAATGGGCAGCGAATCGGAGTGAAGGTAGCTGAGCCTAACCAGCATGCGTTTTTTAGCCTTTGTGCCCGCAGCACTGAGGTTCTGAAGCGATCGTTTCCGTGCAAAATTCGCATGTTGGGGTCTGCCAGCTACAACCTATTGACCGTAGCGGTGGGCTATACCCTTGGCGCGGTGGAGCGCACCCCCCACATCTGGGACATTGCCCCAGCTTGGCCAATTCTCCACGCAGCGGGAGCAGACTGGCGCTGGCTGAATGCTCCGATGCTAGGGCAAAAACCATTTCCCCTCACCACCAATGAAGATACCAACCACCGTACATTTCATACATTAGTAAGTGCCAACACTAGTCTTGGCAAATTTTTCTCGGCCTATATTCTTCCAAACACTTTGAATAGGGGTACCTGACATTGCATAGGGGTATTATGGCTGCCACGTTACAAACATTACCGAAATCTTGGCCGAGCGGCTCTAAACACAGCTTCTGCCTCCGGAGTGCCGACAAATCGCCAATGCCAAGGTTCGTACATCACTCCTTGGCGGTTATTTTCGGGAAATGAAAGCTCAAAACCAAACTCACGACCATGACTGTTCAGCCACTCAAAGGCCTTGGTATTGATAAATCGAAGGGTAATATCATCTTGCGTTGGCCGGGAACCGTCGGCAAGGTCAATGGAGTAGCCTGTGTGGTGCTCGCTATAACCCGGGGGGGCACTTAATCGGGCAGCTAGTTCCTCTGAACCCTGCCGTTGTATTTGATCTTGCCAGAGGAGAGTTTGTCGTTCTATGTCGCGAAACCCAGAGACCGGGACAATCCACACCCCTTCATCCCTTGCTGCACTAATCATTCTCATTAAGGCGTTAGCCGCATCTCGATGGAGATATTCGTAGCGTTGATAGTCTCCTCGACCATAACTAGCAATTTGAACCATGGAATCGCGACTGGCTTCTTTATAGGGAAAATGACCATATTTTGGAGAAGCTATCAAGTCACTAGGAACAGATAGGGCAGGGGAGGATGGGAACTGGTTCTGGTGATCACGAGATAGGGGATGGGGAGATTGGGACTGGTTTACTAATGCAAAGATCGATGGCAACGCCCAGAAATAAAATAGTAGGCAAAAAAATAGGGAAAGAGCAAAGGATGCAATAAGAACAATGGGGTTGCTGAATCTGTTTATGAAGCGATTTCTGGAAGCCTTAGTACTCCGTCTAGAATCCAGCAAAATCATAGCGTCATTCAGCAACGCCAAAATAAAATCAATAATCTGGTTTTTGAGCTTTCTAAAATGGTTCATGGGTGGCTCTTTTTTCTACTTTGTTCATCGATACCGTTGCCTTGGATGATATCTATAATTTTTTGGAATTAGCTATTTTCCAAGATTTACTATTATCGTCATAAATAATCAAATATTGGTAAACTTTACCATAAAAGCTATCATCCTTAACGAATTCACCGTTACGATACATAGAGAGTTCTTCTGAAACGGAAACTACAATTGTAGCAACACCATTATCAGAAGAAAAAGATTGCGGCTTTAAGGCATAGCTATTATAGACGTAATAGGTTCTGTTATTGCGCAGCCAAGGAACTGACTCATATACAATAGTATTTAATAGTTTGCCGGTTATTATCTGATAGGCGGGATCTACGTTATAGCTGGGACCAAAAATAGCTGGCTTCGCATTAAACCATGCTTCTAAGATATCCATTGCTTCAGTTTCTGAGAGATATTTAGGTTGAGGTTCAGGCGTGGCGACTGACTCACTTGTATCAGAGTTCGTGACTTGCTCAGGTCTGGCGACTGGCTCACTTGTGTCAGAGTTCGTGACTTGCTCAGGTGTGTTATTAGGCAGATTGCTAAATACAATAGCAATAGCAATGAAGGCACTGAGGACAGTTAAACCCGCAAATAAGCCTAGTAAAAATAAAATTGCTATAAAATTGAATGATCGCTGTTGACCAGAATCAGCGCCGGCTGAAGAATCTTCACCCTTAGGAGGCTGAGGGGGTCCAAGTTCCTCTGTTTGGGTTACTTCTGGCGGTGATAATGAAGTTGGCTGAGGATCTGCAGGATCTGTCGAAATGATGGTATCATCTGTTCCAGATTCTTCCTCCTCGTCTTGATCAATGCGTGCTCCCGCTTGCTCAGGATTAAACCCACGAGGAAATCGTGTTTTTTGATTATAGATTGCACCTTTTACATCTACATCTTGAAATGAAGCCTTAGTAAAGTCGGTTCCCCTAAGATCTGCATCCGTGAGATCGACATAGCGAAGTTGTGCACCATTTAGCGTCGCCCCAGCTAGATTGGCCTTGCTCAAATTTAGACCTACAAAAATAGCTCGGATTAGTTTTGCATTTTGCAGATTAATATGACTTAAATCCTCGTCATAAATAGAGATATCACAGGCAATGTCTTGATCCGCAAAGTTCCGCTGTCCAGATTTGTAGGCTTCAATGAGTTCTTGGATATTCATGGGGACACAATCCTACAGCCAAATAGAATTTAAGAAAATTCAACTTCACCGGGTTGAACTAATTCCCACTCATTGCCACTCATTTCAACCTGAGCCGGTTTGAGTACACGATAAGGACGACCTGGCTGGACAAAGCCAGAAATGTTAAATAGTTTCTGAAACGTTGACGATTTACCAGGTTGCATGGGATTTAGATTAGGCTTAGGCATGAGCCAATATTTATCATTCCTAGCATCCTTAATAATTAAATAGCTATAGTTATTTTGCTGTGCTAGAGTAACGTCTGTGCAGTCAGGATTTTCATTACGCCGACGCACACTTGAAGTTGTTTCTGAAACTTTGCAAGCACCCTCACGCAATGAATCAGGATTATTTTCATAGGCATCAATAATATGTTGCCAAGATTCAGAGGGTGGTGGGGCAGAAGAACTAGATGATGATGAAGCAGAAGAATTACAACTTGAAGTCGGGTGATTGTAAGGCTCTAAAGATGATGAGGACTCAAGACAAGATATTTGACTTCTAGTTTGTGGAATAGGTGAAGATGCTGCTACTTCTTTTTCTAGATTGTCAATTCGTTTTTTTAGATCAATCATTTGAGAATTTAGATTATCAGCAAATGAGTTTTGGTGTAATTTTGGTAATATTTGTTCTTGTTGCTTATGCAATTTTTGTCTGTTAACTGAAATAAGCTTTCTATGACCTAAAATAAGCATTGTCAAAACAATGTTCCAAATGAATAAGATAAGGGCAAAACTACCACCCACAATCATCGGCAAAGAAAGAAGATCATCAGAAGGTTGAGCCTCCTCTGTGCTACTATTGTTTAGCTGTTCTGCGGCATCACTGCCACTGGATCGCGACTGAGCAGGAACTCTATCAACTGCAATAGTTAGAGTAGTGGGGTTATCGGGTGAGTCAGTGATAACCTTTGCTTGTAAACCGTCTTTTGTTGCTTCTAGTGAGTTATTGCTGATTGATTCAACCTTCCATCCTGATAATTCTGATAATTGCTTTTTATAAAAACCAACTATATTACGAGTGTGTCCTGAGTCAAGATAAGATCTAAGTTGCCAAGTTAATTCGACACGATTGGGGCTTTTGTCCTTTATAGTCGGATGCGTATCGTGTTGTACTACCTCAGAGTCTTTCCTAGGACAAAGCTCTTGTGGAAATGGAATCTCTCCAATGCTGTAGTTTTGTGGCTCACAGATAACTTCTGCCAAGGCAGACGGTGAATTGATACCAACAAGTATCATTCCTGAAAATAATGCAAGTAGTGATGACTTGTAACCCATTATCTTGTTTACCTCTGATTCTTAAATTGATCTGCCCAACGATTGCCCAGTACGGTCAACAATGACTTGAGTGCCAAAATAAAGGGCGGCTCAATCCGAATGTTATCACTGTTCCCGCGCATACGCAGTAAAGTATCCTCTAAGTTACGATAAACGGGGCGCCAGAAAAGATCATTGTCAGCAATGTTATCGGTCACTAGATATCCATAAACCGGTGGCAGCAAGTAATCTAAACCGAATTCAATAGCTGTTTTATGGTAACTATTGAGAAACTTAGCCAGTTGTGCTAATTGACTGACATTAAATCCTGTAATATCGCCCTTCAAGTCCATGCGGCTGTCCCAATCATAGGCTTGACCATTCACTTCAAACCCTTCACCAGCAATGATCGAATCCGCTTCCTTGGCATTCAGGCCGGTTAACTTACTCTCAGTTAAGACCAAACCACAGGCCACTTCATCCTTGGGACGGTAACTCATATAACTTGAAATACTACTATTTTCAAAACCAGAGGCGATGCTTAACATCGCACTAAAATACTGGTTAACTGGACTATAGCTATTAAATGTGCCGCCGTCGGCTAACCAATGGAGTAAACGGGAACCATTACCGCCTAGATAAACGGGCGTGGCTTGGCCGTAGGTGTATTTCTGCTCTTGGTGTAGTACTCTCAAAATCAAGCCAATGTAATAGTATAGCCCACCGAGCCCCAAGGCCATTAACTGCATGAGCCCTTGGAATTCTGGATCACTGGCATACTTATCTCGACTAGCTTTGAGCCACCCCTCACTTTCTCGGCTCATCAAGGAATCGAGCTTCACCAAAAAACTAAAACCAATTAAATCCCAACTTCTACCATCCTCCCTGAATTTCCGCACTAAAAATCCAGGATTCATTTGCACAAACTGCGAGAAGATATCTTTACCCGCCAACTGAACTGAACATTGATGAATGAGTTTGTTCCTTTGCCAGATGGAAATATCAGAGCTCCCCCCACCGATGTCTAAACAGGACGTGGCTACTAGGTCTAGCTGCTCTTTCACTCCTGGTACTTGGTAGTCGGCAAAAAACTGAGCGACAGCAAGGCTTTCTGTTTTGAAATTCTCGGCGACATTACGCTTGGGTGCATCATGCTTGATTCCCGTTGTTGAGTTTAGCTCATTGGTTAGTTGTTCCCATGTCCCTAAGTAGGTTGTAATATCAGTGCGGGACAAGGCCGAGGGGTAGGAAACACACCAATCAATTTGCTTGACATTTTCGCGGGCGGCTTGGGCAGAAATCAGTAGGCTCAGGTTTTTTAAGAATAATTTGTTATGGTCTTGGTTTTCGCGAGACCACTTTAAGTTGGTTTTAATCCAGTTATCTTTAGCCTTAAAAAATTGAGGTAGTGCAGGGGCAAAGTAAATGCGGCCGTCTAAAACCGGATAGGATTCACCCCGCGTACCACGGGTTGTCAACACAGTGGACAGAGGCACCCGCATGACCGTAGCCATAAAGTACTCCCGTAGAACATTCTCCCGACGCTCTGGCTCACTATCCGTGATCTGTAATAGCAGGGGTTCTAAGGTTAGAGGTTCGGCTACCCCATTTCTTGAAACATACATATTGGTAAACGAGGTACCAAAGTCAACCCCCACGCGCCATTTCGCCGTGGAAACACCTTGAATTTCAGGGGGAGGATTCAAGAAAACAATGCCCACATTCTGATTTTTGCTACCGCGGCAGGAAATATAGTCTGGAAAGGACGACATTTGGGAAATAACTAGGCGACTTCCTGCATCGGATAGGGAAATTGGTCCGTCATGGAATTCACCGACACCCTGAAAACGATAGGTTTCAGTCACTTGTGGAAACTCAATGTTAAAGGTCTTGGAGTTGGGGGGGGTGTAATAGAAGCCATAGTAATGCTGCCACCCTTTGCGGCGGAAGTTGGGCCACAGTTCTAGGACAGGCAGTTCACTAACGGCATTCTCGTCTTTGAGAGGGTAATCACGAGCGATACGATAAAAGGTTGGACTATCGACGCCGGACAGTTTGATGTCTAGGGTAAAGCGAATAACTTGACCCCTGTTCCCAGAGACCTGCTGAATTTCCAGATTCTCGATAATGTCTTGGGGACTCAGGTAATCGAGTAGGCGGGGATTCAGAGGAATGATGGGCGTGATCGGATCTCCTTTATACGCTTGGCGCAGGCTATCTTGACCCATGGGGCTGAGGCAACCCACAAATGCCTCTCCTTGGGTAATGAAATAAAAATCCGGCAAAAATACATTATCTTCTCGCAAGTAATTAATCCCGTAAATGTTATTTTCATCTAGGGAGGCTAAGTTAAAGGTGCTGTAAACCCAGATGTCTTGAGCCCGTTTACCCCAACTTTGGGTGATGCTCTGGCGATCAGGAATAATAATCAGGTCTTGGTTGGGATTTTTATCTTCGCTCGGAATAACTTTCAGGCTAGAGGGCTTAGGTTGTGCTTTGATGGGTTGATTTAGGGCACTGAGAACACCACGGTTAATTGATATTCCAAAAAAGTTGGCTTTGGACGTGAGGGTTAAACTCGTTCCTTGATTTGCAGAGATATGGGCTAGCCTGTCCTTAAATTCTCGGCATAGCCTAGCAATTGCATTTTTGGTTGTGTCATGGCCATTGCCTGCCATAATCGTTTCCCGCAGAGCGTCCAACCAACAAGCAAGTTGCTGTGCTTCATATTGATTGAGGTGGGGAACTGGGTCTTGGAGTCCCTCTTTCTGGTTCCACCATGGTAACTGTGCCCAATTAGAATCTTCTCCGGGGCAAACTAGGGTTGTGGGACTGGTCATGCCAACGGCATTATTATTCCACAGAAAAATGTAGATGTCTTCCCAAGGGTTTTTATCCTCTAGCTGATAAAGGGCTGTGCGCGGATCGGGGAGGAGTTGATAGAGGGAGCGGGCAAACTTGTCTTCGTTTCTGTAGTCCCGAAGTTGTAGAAGCTCCGCTTTCAGTGGAAAAGTACGAACCTCAGCAAGGGCGATCGCTGCTACCATGGCTTCCCATTGCCGCACAAGTGCTGGACGAATTGGGTTATACAAGTCTTTTAGCGCCATTTCAAAAGCAAGGGGGCGCGCCCACATGTCAGGAATGGAGCTAAAGGAACGGACTTCCGTGCTGGTTTCAGGAATTTCTAAGCTACTGGCTATGGCTTGGAACGTATCCTCACTTTTTTCTGTCCATTTTCCCCGAATGCCTTCAGCAACATCGGAACCGGATTCTTTAAGCTTAGGTAGAAAAAGTGCCATCAGAGAACCTACGCTAAATGTTACAAACCGTATATAAACTGTTGACTAAGCCAACTGTCCCTTGGCTTGACGGCTGAATTTCAGTCACTTTCTGAAGAAGGATATCTGCAGTTACTGGAGAAGCTGTCCAACTTCTGGTTAATCCTATAATGCCATCAAGGGTTAATTTGCTGGGATCCGGATTCAAGTTGTATAGAGGGAATAATTCACCCAAGTTGACATGGTTTTTGCCTGATCGCAGCATTGTTGCCAGCCATTTGATATAGGATGTACAGTAATCTGTCACATGGGCTAGCGCCTGCTGTTCTTGTGGATCGTTAACTTCCGGTAAACTGACACCACCGAAGCCAAAAATACCCCGTCGCCCTAGTTTATAGTAGGCATTTGTCCAAGGGGCAAATCTCAGAAGGTCTGAAAGTGCTGTATTTTTTAGCTGTGGGCGTACTGCAGAGAGCCAAAGGTAGCTAAATAGAGTGGCTTGCCGTAGGTTGCTTTGGATGGCTTCCCTATCGGGAATATCCTGCCATGTCACCTGTTGTTGTTCACTGCGGTGTAAAATTGCCACCTTGTCAACATCCTGATTATTAAAGAAGTGGAAGATGCTGAGGGCACCCAAAAACTCAATAAAGTGAGGGTCATTACATTGAGTATTTTTACCTAGGCTAAATCGGCCAACTTCATTAAGCTGCTCTTCCCCCAGTAGATAAATGGTGTCAAAGATGGAGCGATCGCGGTAGTACCGTAAGGCAGCTTCAGTGTTGAGCAAAAACTGTTCCGGTCGGGCGCATACTTCATTATCGGAATCGGCCGGAATGATGAATTGGAAATAGGGTAGAACAAGGAGTCCCCCCATTTTTACTCGCCCCGTTAATCCCTGTTGCTGTAAGCGGTTTTTCAGTAAGCGACCAATAGTGGGAAACCCAGAAGCTCCGGTTCCACCAAAGATGGAGCCACATAAGAATATCTTAGGGAATTTCCCTAGACTCGTATTCTGCTCAATTTGCTGTATCAGAGAATGCCACGGTTCTCGACCTCTTTCCTCTAGGTTCAGCTGACTCATAATTGCAGAACCAATGGCTGGACGACCTCGAAAGCCTACATCTAAATTGGCCTCCCGCTCTTGCTGGGTATATAGAACGTCGAACAAATGCCCAAGGGGAGCATCGCTGCCTCCCACTTTATACTTCTCATAGTTAAAAAATTGACCTAGGCTTCGGCTGAGCATGCCATGAAAGGGAGACCAAAGTTCCATTGCTCCTATCGGGGTCTGTACCCATGGACAGAGCCGGGAACTCGTTGCCATGAGTTGATGGTTAGCGCTGTATTGATTTAGGGATGTGAGCGATCGCTGAAGGTTGCCATTAGATTCATCGGGGTCAATGAAAATAATTTTAATTTCTTCGGAACCAAATATGCCGGTAGAGGCAATATGAATAAAGGATTCTACGACCCTAGCACCGGTTCCACCAATGGCAATAATATAGTTTGACATAAGGTTTATAGTCCTGGAATAATGGAACGCACAAGCATTGACCCCGGTGGAACATATTTTAATAATTTAGGTGAGCTAATGGCTGTATTAAACCAGTAAAGTAGCAGTACATCACCGATATACATAGCGGTGATCCAAAGAAGAGCCTCACTGCTGTTGTTAAAGAAAATCAAGGCAGCACCAATGGCAATCAGGGGCAAGAAAAGTAATAACGCCCAAACAAGTCGCATTGATGAAATGGCTGAGGCTGTAACCGCCTTTGATCTGGCAGCAACCATATACCAAAGAAGGGTTGCCAGCAGAGAAACTGTAAAAACAATGGCTGCACCCCGCATATATTGCTGATTGACCCAATCAACAGGATCAACATCAGTGAGGACAATGATGCCACTGTAAAATAAAAACGGCTGAATGAAGAATACAAAGATAGCGGCAAGAACCGTAATTCCACAAATTCTTAGCAAATCAAAAAGCATAGACTTAATATGTTCGAGGATTTGGGGAACTGAAACATTATAGAACGGTGGTTGTTTAATGGCTACATTCAACAATTTATTGTTAAAGAAAATTTCTGTCAAGAATCAATATTCTTAAGGCAGGTTGTTTTAATGCCACCAATCTTATCATTAGGTGTTTTATTTTTGCAAATATTTAACAAAACTTAAGATCTGGGTCAATGATGCAGTAAGGATTCAGTAGTAGGTGATAGCAGTGCTTTTGATTATTATGTATTCGCCGCTACAATGTATTGAATGTTACAAGTTTGACATATAAACTGCCGTATTTTGCTTTGTTTCCCTGAATTTATTGTGAGTGGGCTACTTGTTATCTTGGGAAATTGGTATAGTTTGGGAGATGTTGATCATTAAGATTCGTCATTAAGTTCTACGGGAGCGTTTCGGTGGTGAGGTTCTCTAGTCGGTCAGTTATTCGCAGAATACTTTATCTGATGTTGAGTTTGGTCATCTGTTTTTTGGTGATCGCCTGTGCCCCCCGCCAAGAAATCCTTGCCTGTGGCGATCCAGACGATCCGGCCAACCCTGCCAATAGCATTAATCTAGAGCGCACTGATAAGATTCATGTCTCGATTTATGTGGATGCCACCCTTTCCATGCAGGGCTACGTTGTTCCCGGTAGCGAAACCAAGTATGGTCAAGTGCTACAGCTTTTAGAAAGTGTTGCTACAACGGCTTGGGTCGGAACAAATTCTGAAATCAGCTACTACCGTTTTGGTACTACCAGTCAGAAAATTAATCGCTCGGTCTATCGTACTGCCCTAACCCCAAGCTTTTATGGTGCTGGTGGCTCTGATGTGAGCGTGGCTGCCATTGACTCAGTGATTCAGGCTCCCAGTGAAAACGATGTCACGATAATTGTGACGGACTTGTATCAGAAAGATGCGGACATTGCCCTTGTGCAAAACGTGATCACTAAAAACTACCTTGTAAATGGTTACGCTGTCGGGGTTCTATCCTCAAGAAGTGAATATAACGGCACGATATTTGACGTGGGCTTGGCTAATCGTGATTTTAAGTTTAATACTGCCGGCCTGCCTCCGGAACGGCACCATCCCTTTTATGTGATCTTCCTAGGCAAAATTGGTAATCTCAACTACTTTGCTCAGCAAATGCAGCGGGCAAACCCCCAAATACTTAAGCAGGGTCACTTTGAAATTTTCTATTCCAGTCCAGTCACTGAAACCGCTACCCTAACTGACGATGGTTGGCCCCAAGAGTTGCCCCGGGGGTTTCGTCGCGCCCATTCCCTCAATGATGGCAATGTTATGCTCCAGTCCCGTGCTGCCAATTCTGTTGATTTCTTAGTTGTTAGTCGGAAAGTTGGTGATCAGCCCTTAGATTATCAACTGACTTTGAAGCCCCTTCCTAACGCCTTGGCCATTAATCCACAAATGCTGGAACCAAATGTGAATAATTATCGTTATTTTCGGCAACATGGTGGCTTTGGCGCTAGTGATAGCGTTTTTGGCAAGGTTCTGCGTACCGTCCTACGTGGCGAGACCTTGGATATTGCGACAACGATTGATCCCGATAATTTAGCCAATGGCGTGTACTATATGCGATCACGGTTTATGCCCAAGGAACTACTTCAGCCGCAGTGGTGGCAGGAGTGGAATGCCCGCGAAAATGAACTGGATGGCTCTAAAACCCATTTTCTGCTGACCTTTATGCAGGATTTGAAGCGAGCCTCAGAAAATTTGATGAACAATCAGGGTATTGTGGCCGCAGATTTGTGTGTTGCGGTTCAGAAACGTTAACTCCTATCCTTTTACTTACAGCGGTTTGCATAACTAACTGGTACAGTAGCAGCAGATAAGCAAAGTAGTTCTTCAACGTCTCATAATATTGTTTCTGCAAGAATTGTTCCATATCGTTGCGGAAACCGCTGTATGTAACTGATGGATGGCCAGTTTATGGACATTTCATAGCAGACGAAGACCATATGGTTAGTAAGACGTATATGACGAGAGTAGAAAGTGAGAATACACGTTTAAGACATTATCTTGCTCGGTTGCACCGGAAAACGTTGTGCTATTCTAAATCCGTATAGATGTTAAGATACTCTAATTTGTTTACTAATTTATTATTTGAATTTTCAAGAAAATCTGTTTGCCTCTGATTCATAGCTCCATTCAGCAATGCCTTTTTGTCCAGAATGGTACAGTATTTGCGCCAGTTAGAAGTCATCCTTGGCCAACGCTTGGGATATCGTGTGGAAGTCGTGAAGGGACTTTTTGACGGCGATCGGGTTGTGGCAGAGGGGGCGATGCAACTCTATGCTCAATCACTGCGGGGAGACACTTCAGCAATAGAGCCAGACTCAGAGATGCGAACGTTGCCCTTGCCTTGGGGATGGCTGATTATTGGCAGTAGTGCTACTGCTGCAACATTATTCGCAGCCGGAATGCACTGGCAAAAGCAGCGCTCGCGGTTAACAAGTACCTCTTAGGCTAGAAGCAAGGGGGAACGTTCATAACGAGCTACAACCGCTGTGGCCACTGCGGAAACCTATCCGTAAACTACCTCGCCCGATAGAGGACGGGGCTTTCAGCAGCCCTCAAGACAACATCCTGCCATGAGCAGGACAGTATCTCGGAGCCTCTAGGGATGTTTACAAGCCCCCCCAAAGTAGCAATATTTTTCGCTCCATTCACATCAGCATCTCCTATCCAGCCGCAGGACAGGTTCAGGCACGCACACCTTTTGCCCTGCCGATGACCTATCACGTTGCAACAATGACAGGTTTTCGAGGTGTAGCGAGGGTTGACGATAAACTCTCGATGGGCGCGATCGCCCTAGGTCTTCAGCAGCAGTTGCTAAGCGGGCGACTCAAGCTTGAAATTGATTGGGGATTCACGGTAAGACAAAGGGGAGCACTGATGGTGCCTGTGTAGTCTAGCTTACAGAGAGTTTAAAATAAACCATGAGTTTGCAACGTCGCCGATTTCTTACGTTAGCGGCCACAGGGGTCGGCTTAACGTTATTTCCCCAAGGGCTACAACTGCTCTACCAGCGTGCTGCCGAAGGTCGTTCCGTCGCAGGTCGGGGGTTTGGATCCTTGGTTAAAGATCCTCAGGGGCTGCTGCATCTACCGGCAGGGTTTCAATATCGAGTCTTTTCTAGGCTAGGCGATCGCCTCAGTGATGGTAACCCCGTTCCCACCTGCCACGATGGTATGGCGGCTTTTCCGGGGCCGGATGGGTCAACAATTTTGGTGCGCAATCATGAAGTCTATCCCGGACTGCCCCGTAGTTTCCAAGGCGTTGTTGCTGCCAAAGATAAAATGTATGACCCCATTGCCCCCGGGGGCACCACCACTCTAATAGTGAGTAAGGATCGGCAACTGCTGCGCCACTATGTGTCCTTGGCAGGTACCTCCCGCAACTGCGCTGGCGGCACAACTCTCTGGGGCAGTTGGATTAGCTGCGAAGAAACCATTGCCACCCCCGAAAACCCAGCCAACCGAGGCCCTGTGCAAAAACGCCACGGCTATAACTTTGAAGTCCCCATTACTGCTCAAGGCCCAGTGACTCCGGTGCCCCTCAAAGCCATGGGTCGCTTTCAACACGAAGCGATCGCCATCGATCCAAAAACCAACATCATCTATCAAACAGAAGATCGCGGCGACAGCCTCTTCTATCGGTTTATCCCCAAGGAGCCTAGGCAGCTAGCAGCGGGGGGAGTGCTCCAAGCCCTCAAAATTAAACGCTATCCCAAAATCAACACTGGCAGCGACTTTCCCCTACGCAAACCCTTTGAAGTCGAGTGGGTCACTATTCCTGAGCCAGATCCTGCCGTGGACACCGTCCGTTATCAAGGCAATGACCGCGGGGCAGCCCAGTTTGTCCGTGGGGAAGGACTGTGTTACCACAACGGCGAGTTTTATTTCACAGCCACCAGTGGCGGCGACAAACGCCTAGGGCAAATTTGGCGGTACCGTCCAGGCTCTACAACTAATGACGGCGGTACGATTGAACTGTTTGTGGAGTCTCCCGGAAAAAATATTTTGGACTATCCCGACAACCTTGTTATGGCACCGTGGGGGGATCTCTTCTGCTGCGAAGATGGGGACTCCAGCAACAAACGCCTAGTTGGCATTACTCCTCAAGGAGAAATCTACCCCTTTGCCCAGAATGCTCTCAACGATCAAGAACTGGCGGGAGTCTGCTTTTCTCCCGATGGTCAGACGATGTTTGTCAACCTCTACCATCCGGGGATGACCTTTGCCATTTGGGGGCCGTGGGGTCAGCGCGCCTAGACTGCGTGTCAGTGCCATGACTCCCGAGGCTCATCCGAAGTGGATAGAGTGCAGGCTATCCAGTGGTTTAACGATTGACCGTGATCACAATGCGGCTGTCAATATCAAGTTTCTGGCGGTAGGGCATGCCGTCAATAAAGCTCAGGTAACATCCGATGCACTAGCAGGAGTCACTGAGCAGCCCACACGCTATGCGTCAGCATGAGTGTCCGGGGTATATCACTGGCGCAATCCCCTCACAACGGCCACACCCGTGGATGATGGCGAGGCTGATCTGGGTGCAGAGTTTGCCGCAGCAGGTGCCAAGCGGCCATAAACCACTGCCGTAACTCTGGGGTTGAGTGCCCTCGATACCGGCACACCACGCCCCGAATGAGGCGAGTGACCCCTAGCTCTCCTTGGAAAGGGCTGGCCAGTTCCCGCAGTGCCATGATCTGGTCTGGTGTCACGGTGGTGCCAATCCATGCTAGGGTGCCCACAAGGGTACGCCCTGCCAAGCCATTCAAGGCGGTGCAGAGTGTTCCGTCGAGGTGTTGGCGATCAATCCAGAGGGGAACGCCTGCCTGCCACACGTCGATGTGCGATCGCCAGTGTCCTGTTAAAAACGCTTCACCGCGAGCCGTGCGGCCAAAGCGGGTCATCTCCCAAAGGCAAACTTGGGCTGTGGTGGCCAGTTCAATATGCAACTGGTGGCGATACTGAGCACCATTAAAGACAATGGTTTCTTGGGGCAGCCATTCTAGGGAGGCTCCCTCACCAATATGACAGTGAACCCGGTTGTCCACTGGCTGCTGGGCACGACCATACACCTTGGCCGCAGCAGCGGTGGTAATGAGGGCATGGCAGTGGGGCTGCAAGGTAATGGTTTGCGCGAGGCGATCGCCCCCCACATAGCCGCCAGCCGTATGGAGCAGCACATTATGGCAAATGTGCCCCCCTTCGGGATAAAAGGAGCGCTGTAGTTTCAGGGGTGCTGACGCATAGGTACGACAGGCAACAGTGCGTCCCTGCTGCCAAGCGTAGGCTAACTCCAGTTCACCAAGCCATCCTGCCACGCATCGCTACCCGGTGACCGTTACTAACGACTGCCGCTGCTGCTGCACCTCTAAATAGACAAGCAGGGCATTAATGTCGGCGGGGTTCACCCCACCAATGCGATAGGCTTGCCCTAGGGTCAGGGGGCGAATGGCACTCAGTTTTTCTCGCGCCTCCATAGAAAGGGTAGGAATGGCAAAGTAATCTAAATCCGCTGGCAGTGGCCGTTGCTCCTGCCGAGCGATCTGCTCAATTTCCCGCTGTTGCCGCTCAATATAGCCTGCATACTTAATGGCAATTTCCACCGCCTCTTTTTCCTGAGGGGCAAGATCGGCATTGCCCAAGCCATAGCGATCTAGCACCTCGTAATGGACCCCCGATCGCCGCAGCAGATCAGCGAGGGTAATGGCACTTTTAATCCCTTGGCCGGTGGCAGCCACAATCTGCTCACCTATGGGGTCGTGGGCTTTAAGACGCGTGGTTTCCAGCCGTTGACGTTCCGCCTTTAGGCGCTCTTGCTTGGCTTGAAAGATGTGCCACTGTTCCTCAGACACCAAGCCAATCTCATACCCTAGGGGGGTCAAGCGCTGATCGGCATTGTCGGATCGCAAAACCAACCGATACTCCGAACGACTGGTGAGCATCCGGTATGGCTCCCGCAGCTCTTTGGTACACAGATCGTCAATGAGGGTGCCAATATAACTTTCTTGCCGTGGAAACGTGATCATGGGTTTGCCCTGGGCAAACCGCGCTGCATTAATCCCCGCCACAATTCCTTGGGCAGCAGCCTCTTCGTAACCCGTGGTGCCATTGATCTGACCTGCACAAAACAACCCCTGAATTTTCTTAGTCATCAGGGTAGGAAAGCACTGGGTGGCCGGCAGGTAATCATACTCCACCGCATAGGCGGGGCGCAGCATAATGCAGTGCTCTAACCCCGGGAGGGTGCGCAGCAGTTGCAGTTGTAGGGGTTCCGGCAGTCCGGTTGAGAACCCTTGAATGTAAAGCTCAGGGGTGTCGCGGCCTTCGGGTTCAATAAAAATCTGGTGGCTGTCTTTATCGGCAAAGCGAACAATTTTGTCCTCAATGCTGGGGCAGTAGCGGGGGCCTTTGGCTTCTACCCAGCCGCCATAGACCGGCGTGAGGTGCAGGTTCTCGCGGATCAGTTGGTGGGTTGCTGCGGTGGTACGGGTAAGGTAGCAGTGTTCTTGAGGGCGCTCTACCCACACGCTGGGATCAAAGCTAAACCAGCGCACCTGCTCATCGGGGGGCTGGGGTTCCATTTTGCTGTAGTCCACGGAGCGGCGATCGACCCGTGCTGGGGTACCCGTTTTCAGGCGATCCACTTCAAACCCCAGTCGTGCCAAGGTTTGGGATAGCCCCTCTGCCGCAAACTCGCCAGCGCGACCGGCGGCCATAGACTTATTGCCAACCCAAATGCGCCCGCCGAGGAACGTTCCCGTGGTCAAAATGACGGCTTGGCAGCGAAAGGCAACACCAAAGTAGGTTTCCACGCCGATCACACTATCGTTGCCATCTAAGATTAGGTCGGTAACCATGCCTTCGCGCACTAGGAGGTTGGGCTGGTTTTCGACAATTTGCTTCATGAGGGCGCTGTATTCACGCTTGTCGGTTTGTGCTCGCAGCGCCCAGACCGCTGGCCCGCGGGAGGCATTCAAGAGGCGTTTCTGCAAGTACGTGCGATCGGTGATGCGGCCAATTTCACCACCGAGGGCATCCACTTCGTGCACTAATTGGGATTTGGCAGGCCCCCCCACCGCTGGATTACAGGGTTGCCATGCAATTTTGTCAAGATTTAGAGTCAGCAGTAGGGTGCGGCAGCCTAGGCGTGCCGTGGCCAAGGCCGCTTCACAGCCTGCATGGCCAGCCCCCACCACAATCACCGCAAACTCATCTTGAAACAGCGTGGACATGCCGCAAGACCCTAAAAGAACGTGGCACTACTGGAAAACCCCGCCAACAGTTGTACGAGAAACTGCAAAAGGAAAAAGGCAATAATGGGGGAAAAATCTAGACCGCCAATGGGAGGAATCAGCCCCCGAAAGATGTTGAGGTAGGGATCCGTTAGCTGGCTCAGGAAGGAAAAGGGCGGGTTGTACCAATTAACATTGGGAAACCAAGACAGGAGAACCCGAATTAAGAGGATAATGAGATAGATTTGCAAAAAGTTGGCAATCCCCATCAGTAGGATGGGTAAAACCGGTGCCTCGGTCATAGAACTCCTCTTGGCGATGCTGGCGGATACCCTTTATTCTACCCAATGCAGGCGGAAGCGAGACAGGCATGACAACAGAACACCCATGGTATGCGGCGGCTCAACTGCTACAACCGGCATTGATTCGCTTACTAGATCATTTGCGGCGACAATTAGAAACCTCAGGGTGGCAGGGGGAGTACGAAACGGTTGAACTGCCCACCTCAGAGCCGCAGGTGCTCTACTGGTTGCACTTACGGCGCGGCGATCGCCACCAGCGGGTTAATTTATGGGAACTGTGCTACGAAATCTGCTTTGCGGACTATACCCCAGACTTAGATTACGCAGGCATTCATGACTTTCAGGTGGGGGAGGTGACGGCTGATATGGGGTTATTGGATGCGGCAGGAGAGGTGGACTGGCACCAACTTGATCAAAAAGCCCAGCGGGTTGTGGCTGCGATGTTCGCAGGGCTAGAGTATCCCCTTGACTAGTCGCTATTGCTGAAACAGGTTAGGATCAGCACGGTTTGGTTGGGCAACAAGCAGATATGGGTGCTGGATCAGCAACTGTAGAAACAACAACAGCAGGCTGGAGCATTGAGGCCAGTGAGCAACTGTACCGCATTCAAGGCTGGGGGGAACCCTACTTTGGTATTAATGCAGCCGGCCATATCACCGTCTCGCCGAAGGGCGATCGCGGTGGATCACTGGATCTCTATGAACTAGTGCAGGCTCTGCAACAGCGCAATATTGGCCTGCCGATTTTGCTGCGCTTCTCCGATATTCTTGAAGATCGCATTGAGCGGCTGAATGCCTGTTTTGCCCGGGCGATCGCCCGCTATGGCTATAACGGTACCTATAAGGGAGTCTTTCCGGTTAAGTGTAATCAGCAACGCCACATCATTGAAGCACTGGTTCGCTTTGGTCAGTCGCACCAGTTTGGCCTTGAGGCAGGGTCTAAGCCAGAGTTATTAATTGCCCTAGCGATGCTCACGACCCCAGGTGCCCTTCTCATCTGCAATGGCTATAAAGATCGCAGCTACATTGAAACAGCGATCCTAGCGCGACGACTAGGACATACCCCCATCATTGTCCTTGAGCAACCGGAGGAGGTTCCAGAGGTCATTGCCGTCAGCCAAGCCCTAGGGATTGACCCCATTGTCGGCGTGCGGGCAAAGCTCAGTACCCAAGGGGTGGGGCGGTGGGGCACCTCTGCGGGCGATCGCGCCAAATTTGGCCTCACCGTGCCGGAAATTTTAACAGCAGTGGAGCAGCTACGCCAAGCCCAGATGCTGGACGCTCTCCAACTGTTGCACTTTCATATTGGTTCGCAAATTTCTGCCATTAGCGTGATTAAAGATGCCATTCGCGAAGCGGGGCAGATCTACGGTGAACTGGTGCGCCTCGGTGCTAATATGCAATACCTCGATGTGGGCGGCGGCTTAGGCGTTGACTACGATGGCTCCAAAACCAATTTCCATGCCTCCAAAAACTACAGTATGCAAAATTACGCCAGTGATGTGGTGGCCGAGATCAAGGAAGCCTGTAGTGAGCGCAATATTCCCGTACCAACTCTCATTAGCGAAAGTGGGCGCGCCATTGCCTCCCACCAATCGGTGCTGGTGTTCAATGTATTGGGGGTGAGCAGCGTACCCAAGGTCGTACCCGAGGCGGCAACGGCGCAGGAGCATTTAATTATTCGCAACCTCTACGACACGTACCAAAGCATTGATGTGAGCAACTACCAAGAAGCCTACAACGATGCCTTGCAGTTTAAGAGTGAAGCCATCAGTCTGTTTAACTTTGGCTATCTAAGTTTGCCGGAGCGCGGACGGGCAGAGCAGCTATTTTGGGCCTGTTGTAGCAAAATTCTGGCGATCGCCCGCCAACAGGACTACGTACCCGACGATCTCGAAGACCTTGAAAAGATCATGGCCTCTATCTACTACATCAATCTTTCGGTGTTTCAGTCGGTACCCGACAGTTGGGCGATTGATCAGCTTTTTCCGATTTTGCCGATTCACCGACTTGAGGAGGAGCCAACAGAGCGAGGAATTTTGGCGGATCTCACCTGTGACAGCGACGGTAAAATCGATCGGTTTATTGACCTGCGGGATGTCAAGTCGGTGCTGGAGCTGCATCCCTTGCGGCCAGGGGAACCCTACTATCTGGGGTTATTTCTGAATGGTGCCTACCAAGAGATTATGGGCAACCTCCACAACCTCTTTGGTGATACCAATGCTGTTCATATTCGGCTGACCCCCAAGGGATATGAAATCGAGCACTTGGTACGAGGCGATACAATGCAAGAAGTACTGGGCTATGTTCAGTATCACGGGGACGCGCTCCTTGAAAATATTCGCCGCCGTGCCGAAGATGCCCTTGCCGAGCAGCACATTACGCTAGCGGAGGCACAACACCTCCTAGAAAACTATGAGCGGAGCTTACGCAGTTACACGTACCTATCGACCTAGGGGGATCTATGCTGGGAACCTTTCAGTCGAGCCACCTGCGCATTGAAATGCCAGCTACGGCAGCGCAGTTGACCGCCTACTTAACGGAGCCAACCCAGATGCGTCAATGGCTGTGGCCGCTGCACATTGACACCAGCAGCGATCGCCTCAACGAAGGATGCCAGTTTACAACCCAGTTGGGCTGGCTCACCATTGAGCACAGGGTAGAGCTGGTCAGTGACCATCGACTGGTGTTGGTGTTACGACGCGGGATCGAGGGCTGGCAGGAATGGTGTTGGGGAGAGGGATGGGTGCAATCCTGTGTGGAAGGCGTAACACTCCTGCCCCTTGAACTGGGTCAAACCCTGCTATTGTGGCGGCTGCGTGCTGCCCTATCCCCCTAAATCACTGCATGATTTGTGAGGTATCGGTTCCGTTGAAGAGTTCGCGATCGCCCCTTGTGCGCGTCAGTTTAATCCTTTGTGTCCTGTTGCTAACCAGTTGCGAAGGCAGTGGCCTGCAAAACCTGTTTGCCGCCGATTCCAATGCCGATCAGTGGGGCGCCAGCCCATCCCCTAGTCCTGCCACCACAACCTTGCCCCAGACCCTGCGCTTCCCCAATGCCACACTCCTAGAGACTCAGCCCCTTGCCAACGATCCGAACACAATTCAAACCCGCTGGCAAGCCTCAGCACCAGCGATCGCCATTCAGCAGTTCTATAGCGAACAGTTTCAGCAAACTAACTGGCGGCTGGTTGAACAACAGGTTGCTGATAACAGCATGACCCTCAAGGGCGTTGGTGCCGATTTAGAAGTAACGGTAACCATTAACACCGCCACCACCAATAACACCACTGAATTTACCGTAGCCTATCGACCCACAACGACTACCACAACGACTAATGGAGAGTCCGCGCCAACGCCATCGCCAACAACGGCACTCACCCCGCAAACCTTCAGTGATCTTGACGCTGCTCCCACACCATTCCAGCCCGCCATCCGCGAACTAGCGGAACTGGGCACATTGCCGACCTCCGGCAATCAGCTAGATCCCAATAGCCCAATTAGCCGCAGTCAATTTGTCCGCTGGTTGGTGACTACCTACAACCGATTTTACGAAGATCGCCCCGCTCGCCAAATTCGCCTAGGCACCAGTAACGATGATCCGGTTTTTCAAGACGTGCCCCGCCAACATCCTGATTTTGCCTATATTCAGGGCTTGGCCATGGCTGGATTTTTACCTAGCCCGCTAACCGGTGATGCGAGTGCTTTGTTTCGTCCCGATGCCCCCCTCAATCGCGAAACCCTCTTGCAGTGGAAGGTTCCCCTTGATCAACAGGGGCAGCTCAGCCCCAGCACCATCGATCGCATCCAGCAAACGTGGGGCTTCAAAGACAGCACCCGTATTGCCCCGAGCGCAGTCAACGCTGTGGCTGCTGACTACCTTGCTGGCGATCTCTCTAATATTCGCCGGGTGTGGGGGCAAACCCTACTGCTGCAACCCAAGAAAGCGGTGAGCCATGCCGAAGCAGCCATGGCGCTATGGTATATCGGCAATGGCAGCGATGGCCTTTCAGCCCAAAGCGTTTTACAAGCACGCCGCAGCTAGTTTACGGGGGCAACTTGTGTCTCTCTCTCGCGTCTGCGCGTAAAGCGTACCTCAATCCGACGGCGAGAGCTATCTGGATTGCGATTTGGTGGGGCAAGGTTACCGTTAAGCAGGTAAAGTTGTCCGGCAGAATAGGCATAAAACTGTAGATTTTTGAGTTCGGGGTTCGTGGCTTGCACCTTGCGCAGTTCGTTGGCGATCGCCAGTGCTCGCATTGGTAGTCCTAGACAGGTTAATGATGCATTGTAAGCATGGATGAAATACCAGATTGCACCAATATGATTTTCTAGAGATTTTGAGAAGGATAAGGTTTGGCGGACTCATCGAGACACCCGTTGCCTCAGGGTGTTGTTCAATCGTTCAATATAGCTAGTCTTGCCACCATCCTTCCCAACCGCTCGATGGCGCTTGCTCGGTAGCACTGCTCCGTAAGCTGCCCAAAAGTCAGTGGAAGCCACTGCACATTGACGATACACCGCAGGCAATGACTCCCACATGTGACGAGCAGCCGTTTCATCCCGTACTCCAATATACCCCCCACAATTTCATGAGAGTCCGCATCAATCGCTAGCCATACCCACTGTTTATTTCCCGTGCTACCCACAAACGACCATAACTCATTGCATTGAATGGTTAGCCGCCCCTTTTTTTCGATGTCACCTACATATAACAGGGCACCGTCGCATATTTATCATTGACATAGGTTTGTAACCATCGGTCTGACACTTGGGCAGCACGGGCAATCCCCACTAGGGAGACCCGTTCGAGTAGCAAGCGGTCAATCAATGCACGAGTGTCTTGGTGAATGACTTTTTTGCTAGGTTGCTCAATGAACTGTCATCCGCACTCATGGCATTTAAAGCGGTGTTTGCCATTGTGGATGTGGCCAGTCTTGACCGTTTGGGATGATGCACATCTAGGACAGACAGGTATAGAACCGTAACTCCGTCAAACCTTACTTCTCCATCATTACATTTTTGGGACTACCCTGTATTCTTGGTCACCCACCGCCACCGTAACTGTCCACGGAAGTTGCTGCCTCAGCCAGCGAATGAAGAAAAACAGGCCGCCGCCTCCCACAACCATTCCAAGCAAACTCACTAGCAGCAGTTGCCACCAAAGTTGTACCCAAAGGTAGCTATTCACAAGGCAGACTTCACCACCACCGGGTTTGGGGGTACAAAATTCCTGTACGGTCGGAGGAATATCAACAACAGTAAGCTGAAACTGCCCCGGCTGGATACTGCGTTGGGTCATGGGTAAGGTCCCCAGCCATTGGCTCCGCTCGTCTGCCCTAGGGCTGTTATGGATGCCGCAGGGGCTATTGGGAGCTTCAGTCCACCGTTGTGATTCACCTTGAGGAATGTTCAGGGGGGCATCGGTTAACCAAATGACTGACTGTGCCTTAATGGGCTGTTGCTGTTGAAGTCGCCTTTGATTCAGTTGCGCAAGGTACCGATAAACGTAAAGCTCAGCACATTGAATATCGGTGCCGCGCTCGGGCCCAGCATTCATGGGAATGACTTCTAAAATTTTGGGAATGTCCTGTTCCCCTTGATACTCAATCGTAATGGGCGATCGCGCCGTCGTAGCAAAGGGAATGATATGGATTGTGTCCCCTTTATTAAGGGTTTGTTCAACAATGTGGCGCAAGTGGAGCCGTCCCGAATCGTTAAGACCTACGCTTTCCGTCAGGTCGATCGCCAGTGCCACATCTCGACCTCCCCATAACTGCACCCAATCCAGTCCTTTCTGTTGTAGAGGGCTTAAAGGTCGATTACCAAGAACGACAGGGGAAGTCATAGGGAAAGTATGCCCAAAGTTGTTTTGATATTAGGATGTCAGCGCTCAAATGTCAGCCCCTTCTGCCCTAGCCCTGCCTCGTTCAAAAATGTCCGTTAGGCTGAGATGACGTGACAGGATAGGAGTAGTCGTCGGTGGCGAGTGATGCAGCAGCTCAATTTCTTGGACTCTCAGGACGCGTCAGTCCAGCTTACACCCCAAATTATCGACATCCCTGATGCCAGCGTTATATTCTACGAGCAATTTTTCAGTGCTATAGACAGTGAACACATCTATTCAGAATTGCTGAATCAGACTCCGTGGCGGCAGGACTCAATCACCCTATTTGGCAAAACAATGCTTGTGCCTAGACTTACTGCTTGGCACGGCGATCCGGAGAAATCCTACACCTACTCAGGAATTACAATGGAGCCGGAACCTTGGACACCGACTCTGATGATGATTAAAAACGCTATCGAGAGCGTGTGTGGTGTGAGTTTTAATAGCGTCTTGATCAACCTCTATCGGGATGGAAATGACAGCGTTGCCTGGCACAGCGATGATGAACCGGAGCTAGGAGAGAACCCGATCCTTGCCTCAGTGAGTTTTGGGGCAACGCGGAGGTTTGCATTCAAACACAAGAGGAACCCTCACCTGAGGGTGTCGTTTGATCTCAGTGCCGGTAGTTTGTTAATCATGGGTGGAGCGACTCAGCACTACTGGTTTCACCAAGTTCCAAAAACGTCAAGGAACGTCGCACCGCGAATCAACTTGACCTTTAGGATCATCAAGACGTTCCTCAATTAAGGAGTTCAGTGGCGATCGTTAGTAAGCCAAGTTTGAAAGCATTAGAGAATGAATACTCCTCCACCTGCTACGCGAGGTGGCGGTGTCTTAATTAGAAGGATTTATTCAATCAGCAATGCTGACAAGTTGACTGGATGAAAGAGGCATCCTCCGCCTTTAGGCAGGGGGAGGATGTCAGAACCACAAAAAAGGGAACCCGATGATGAGTTCCCTGCATGCATTACGATTGAGCGAAGGAGTGTCTAGAAACTAAAGGTGGTTCGCACTGCCCCGACAACAATAGGATCGTTGTTGGAGTTACTGTTGGGGTTAATAATGGCAATGATACCGGGAGTAATCGAGATATTCGGCATCACTGCAAACCGGTAGAATCCTTCTAAGTGGAACGAGTTGAACGCCGTACGACTCACTGGCGTTGCCGGTAAAGGCGCAGGCAAATTAGCGACGAAGGTGTTGCTCAGGCTAATCGTTTGCGGTGGCTGACCAAAGATAAAGCCCAACACATCCCCTTTATTCCATAGATCTGGAGAAGCAAGGGTGACCGCCCAGTTCAGCACCTCAGCGCTGTTGGCACGAGTCGGATAGTCAAAGTTGTTTTGTACACCATTCACACTCGAATAGCCAACCCAACCAGCAATGTTCAACTTCTGAATCGGGCGATAGGTAAACTGGAACCCTAACGTGTCTGCCGTGCTGTTCGCAAAGCTAATACGGGTCGGGTTAGCCGCTGAGAAGTTCCCTGTGCTGCCGGTACCGCCAAAGGGGTCGAGGCCAAAAGAGCGCACATAGGTTAAACCCAGGGCAACATTTTTAACCGGGCGCACATCTACTTGTGCCAGCGCGGCATAGGCACCATTAAAGAAACCGTTGGTATTCCCCACTGCATTGTTGAACCCTGCAGGGTTACGGTCATTACGGAAAGGATTATCAGAGGTGGGGGCAAGATACCCGATGTTCAGGGTCACCCCAGTCCCCCGCTCTTTGTTTTGCACGACATCGTACTTAAAGGTAACCCCCGCTGCGGCTGCGGCATTTCCTGCACGATAGATGGGGTTGAAGCGGCCAAAGCGAGACAACGCACCCGTATCGCTGGACTGCAGCAGCGGGTTAAAGTTGAACACGTTATCGTTGAACTCACCCCCTACGAAGTCCAGCACCATGAAGCCACGACTCGTCACAGGGAAGCTATAAAACGCTTTTTGTAGGGTAAAGGCATTAGCTGAAGTACCGTCATATCCTAACCGCCCCATGTTCGTGCCAGTCAAACCCGCATAGCTCAGGATGTTTGCTGACTGCAAACGCAGGCGCAGGCGGTCTTTGCCGTAAAAGCTCGTATCAAAGTTAATACGGGTTCGTTGGTTAACAACAGGGTTGTCGTCAACGGTTAGCCCGGGGTTAATCAGTCCGGGGGCTACGGCACGGTCATTCGTCAGCACATCCGACACGTTGAAGATGACAGTGGCACTCAGTTTGGTCATGGTAGCAAACTGGGTGGCTTCTAGGTTGGCAACCCGGCCTTCTAGGTTGGTGACCCGACCTTTCACAAGTGCCAGTTCGTTGGCAAATTCCTGCATCAGTTTTTGCAGGGTGGCCAAGTCTTCTTTGGTGGCAAAGCGATCGCTGATTACATCCAAGCAAGCGTTTAAGGCAGCCGCTAGTTCATAACGGGTGGCGGCGCGGTTTCCCCGGAAGGTGCCGTCTGGATAGCCCGCAATACAGCCATATTTTTCGACCAAGGAGGCTAAGGCTTGGTAGGCCCAGTCGGTCGGGCGCACATCCGAAAGTTGGTTAACCGAGGTCACTTGGGGTAAGTTGCGTTGGATACCCAAGCTCCGCTCCTGTGGCTGGGATGCGGCGGGGGCAATAACTGGCCCAGATTCTAGTTCTGCCACTGAGGGCATGGGAGCCGCCGTACGCCGATTCTGGGCAATTAGCTCAGAGGTTGTGGGCAACGTTGTTAGGGGTTGCGCCCCAGGGGTGGAGACTTGAAACTCTGTGGCGCTGATAGTCGTCAAAGAGCTATCGGCAGCGGTGGCTGCACTGGTGAGCGTTCCCAATACGAAAATCGGCGAGGCCAAAGCCAAGCCTAAAACAATACGAGACATACGTTTTACTCCCTTCACTCCTCAATGAACTTGACTTGGCCAGAGGACAGGCTCCCAACCAAGACAAAGTCTTAACTCCAGTCACCATCTATAGTACTAAGACATCAACGGGACTTATGCACGGTGCAGAGGTGGGTTCAATACGAACTTTTGATCTCTGCCCTAGCAAAACTCATTACCACGAGTGTAGCACTCCACCTTTAGACCCTCAAGGTTCAGGTAGCTCTTTGATCGAGGTAATTCAGCGTGGTTCTAGAGTAACACCCAGCATAACTCTTTAGGAGCTATGAGGTAGGGTACTTCTAGTCTGGTTTTACTGTACAAACATTGAGGTTATGTCAGGGTTAAGCACGGTTTAAGTTTTGCTGTTACTTTCTTTAAGCTGAGGGGGGTTTCTTTGTTTCGGAGGTGCTCCAGCTATTGCTGACGGACTGGCCAATGCCTTGTAAAATCCCCCGGCCAATCAGTCCTAGCCCGCGGCCAATGACTTGGGTCAGTAGGTAAATGACCCCTTTGCCCACCCAAGCGACCACAGCACGCACTGGTGGCGCAAGGGCATCCCGGGTTTCTAGGGCAAGGGTGAGGGCGTAGGGAATGCCTTCGAGTTGTAGCAGTTCCTGTTGCCGTGGGAGGGTGAGGGTAAATTCCTGAATGCCGCGATCGCTCAGGCGCAGCAGCACCAGCCGGCTTTCAAAAATATTTTGGGGTTCTTTGACCCACCGCTGCCACCGGTAGTGCCAGGAGAGGGTGTTACGGAAGCGTTCCATTTCGCGGCTAGAAATGTACTGAGCACTAAAAAAGGTTTGCTGGATGGGTGCGCTGTAGCACAAGCGATTGAGCAAGGGGTAAACGATAGCATTAGCAAGAGTCAGTAGCCAATGATCCAAAAGGACATCAAGAATGTCCAAGGTCTCTGGAGTGCTGTAGCGGTAGGTGTGCTGATTGATATTGAGGGGATGCTGCCACAGCAGATGCGCCAGAAACTCCGGTACTAAGGGCAGCGGCGCTAGAAAGACGTCTGCTACAATATCGGCATCGGCTAATAAGGTGTCAATTAGATCGCGATCGCCCCCAAGAGCTAGGTAACGGTAGGGGCTAAAAAATTCCCGTAGGCTCTGCTCCCACAGATCCCGTAGTAGACGATCGCGCCGGTGCTGCAAAAAGTCTTGAGTCGGGGGTGTTGCTTGCAGCGTCCGCACGAATGCATCCCATTGCTGCACAACGGTATAGAGTAACTCCCGCCGTTGTGGCACCCTGAGCACATCTAGTTCGAGGGGGCGGCTGGTAAAGTTAAGCAAGTCTGACTTGGCTCGCTCTAGACAGCGGTCAACGAGTGTAGCTCGTAATTCCACCGTTGGCTGCGGCAGATTGAGGTGCACGGGCGGTGGCGGAGCGCTGGGCTGGGGTAAAAAGCGGGCAACTAACCAGCGAGCGGCACGAATTTCACGGTGTCGCCCTTCGCATATTAGGCGCTCAAGGGAACCAAGGCTAGCCTGACCCAAGTGCTGATCCAGTGCTCTCAGCCATGTGTCCATTTCCATTAACCCCTCCTGTAGCAATTGGTACCGCCAGCGATTGAAGGGGTTAGGAAACAACGCTTTCAGCGGCGGGTCTGGGGGGGKCAGGGTATGGATGATCTCTCCTTGGGCAATGGCTACTACCCCTGCCACCAGTTCACTTAGGGCAATCTGGCGGGGGTAGATGCCTTCCACGCCAGCCTGTTGGGCTGGTTGCACCAATTCCAGAGCCGCTGGACGCACCGTCAGAATCACCCGTAGGTTTGGATAATGGCGTTTGATCCACTGCCATAGCCATGGCGTTGCCGCATCATTCACGGTGGTTTGGGCATCGCATAGGAGTAACCACGGCTGGCGATCGCTGTCTAGGGGTGCTGTCTTAAGGTAGGTGATCAGATCATTGCCATCGCTAAACACCAAGGGTTCAACCCCAAGCTGCTGGCGAATTCCCACCGTCAGTCCTAGTCGCACCACCTCCTCCCCTTCCACAAGGAGCAGGCCAACGGAGGGGGGTGATGGTGTAGGAGTACTCGTCATAGTTGCCTTATAGCGGTGGTTAGCCCATGTTCCCAGAGCGACTATTGAGATATTGACTTACCAAGCGCGCCATGACAATAGCTGAGTACATCTGACCAAAAATCGCCTCTAGGTTGGCGATCGCCATCCCAAAGGGAGTGGTTGGCGTAATATCCCCATACCCTACACTCGTGAGGGTCGTAAAGCTAAAGTACAACAAACTAAATAAACCGTCTAAATGCATAGGCTTGGAGAAGCTGTGAGGGTAATAATCGAGCAACATCCGATAAATAAAAAAGAACGAATAGCCCACCAAAAAATAAACACAAACCCCCCCACGAATCGAGTCACCAGTAATCACATTGGCTCTGAAAATTCTTCGTAAAATAAACACAACGGCCATGGCTGTGATTCCCAAATGAAACCCATTGAGCACTAAAGAGATATGCGGATAGTCAGCATCAAGCAGTACCAGCACCACTTCCACCAAACCGACCGCAACGGTCATCATGAGAAAAAAAACTAACGTCCGTACCTGAACCTCAAATGTGCGTAGGGTAAGAGCCACCGCCAGAGACACAAGAGCAATATAGGTCAACATCGATGCACTTTCACCATCGATCAGCGTTGGCAGGATCAACAGCAGAATTTGCGTCACCAGTAATTGAGTATATTTATTCTCAAGGATAAAATGATGTGGTTTGTAGGTCATGGGACAACACCGGCGGCAGGATGGGCGTCTCTCCTTGCAAAAAACAAAAAAGTAAGGGGCAAAGGATTGCTCTTACGATACGGTAAAGCTATTGTCGCGTACAGATGCAGCAACCCCGTAAAATAGAGGTTGAATGGCTAGAGGATGCAGTAGTCTTGAGTAAAGCGGAACGGGATGCCCTTGACAACAAACTGTCGCAGCGGTTTATTCACCTTGATCCAGCGGGTTACTTCATCATCTACATTGATCACGAGCAGCAACGCATCTGGATGAAGCACTACCCCAATGCCATCAATGAAAAAGGCTTAGCCGTTGATCCACAGACGGGGGAACCTATCCCCACTAAGGGGAAGGTACTGCGGGAACCGGATGTGGTGCTCAGCGGTCGTACGGCAAAGGAGTTGTGCATTGAACTCTTTGAGAAAGAGCGAGAGTTCGTCACAATGTTTGACCATGCGGCTTACCTTGGCCGCGAGCTAATGCGGGCGCAGTTCTGTTTGGACGAGGGCATTGAGTATATTCAAGATTAGACCATTCATGATTAGCCAAACGGGTCGGCAACAGCAGTGGCGGCTTTGGCTGGGGCTAGCGGTACTAGGGCTGTGCGCTCTTGTGGGGATGGGGCTAGGGGCGATCGCTGCCCCTGATTTTAGTGGCACTGTGGATGTGTTACCCCTCAACGCCCAGTTAGGGGCGCAAATTTATCTGCGGCGCTGCGGTACCTGTCACTTGGCTCTCCCCCCAGAAACCATGCCCGCTGAGGCTTGGCAAGTCTTAATCCAAGATACCAATCACTATGGGGCAACCCTACCCCCCATTCCCCGTCCGGAAATGACCCCGCTGTGGAACTATCTGCGCACCTACTCCCGCGCCTTGGGTGCTGATGCTCAGATTCCTTTTCGGCTGGGGCGATCGCCATTTTTCAGAATTTTGCATCCCCGGGTGGAGTTACCAGACACCGTGACCCTTGGCAGTTGCAGCCAGTGCCATCCCAAGGCCACGCTGTTTAACTTTCGGGAGTTGACCCCAGAGTGGCAACATTCCCCCTAGAATGTTTAGCGAAAGGTGAATTCCCCACCGCCTCATGTTTTCTGCGTCATCGAGTCGCTATTCCAGTCGCGCCCAACGCCTGATCACCCGCCGTCGCTGGCTGATGCAGGAGTGGTTGACGGTCTTGGCACTTTTCCTATGGGCAATGGTCTTTCTCAGCTATTGGCTACAGGGGCGGCTGGGGTTACTCATTCACCCCAATTACTTTGCCTTGGCGATCGCCGCTGGGTTTCTGTTGCTCGCAGTGAGTGGTTGGCAAAGCTGGCGGCTGTGGCGAGGTGCCACTGCGCCGATGCAGCACGTTACCCTGTTGCCACCGGCTTGGACACTTGCCATCTTAATTGTGGCAGCAGTCATTAGTTTGCTCATTACCCCCCGTCCCTTTAACAGCGATACTGCAATTCACCGTGGCCTTGACGAAGGGTTAACCGTCACCCGCAATAGCCCCGCCACCTTTCGCCTTAACCAACGACCGGAGGATCGCACCCTCATTGATTGGGTTCGCACCCTCGATGTCTATCCTGAACCGGATGCCTACGCAGGCTTACCGGCTAAGATTGATGGCTTTGCGGTTCACAGTCGCCAACTTCCAGACAATTACCTGACACTGACGCGATTTGTGATCACCTGCTGCGCTGCCGATGCTTACCCGGTGGGCTTACCTGTTAAACTGCCGCAACCCCGCCAAGCCTATCCCCAGGACCAATGGTTCCGCGTTGAAGGGCAAATGGCGACGGAAACCCTAGGAGAGCGACGGCAACTGGTACTGGTGGCAACCACCATTACCCCTATTCCGGAACCTGATAATCCATTTATGTACTAACTCGAATGCTGTTCCATCTGGTTCACTTACCGTACTGGATTGTGTTGGGGATGGGGATTTTACTCTTTTTGACCGTCATTGTTGGGGATATTGGCGACGAAGACGCAGAGGTGGATACCGATGCTGATGCCCTTGAGGTGGACATCGATGGTGAAGAGGGCATGTCCCTGTTGACCCTACTGCACTGGCTAGGCGTGGGCAGAGCACCTCTGATTTTGCTACTTGCCCTAGACTTTAGCTTTCTTGGGCTTCTGGGGTGGTTATTGAATGTGCTGTTTTATCTGGTCAATGGCAGCTGGCCGATGGGGGGGTGGGGGGCACTCATTGCCATCGTGGCGATTGGGAGTTCCCTCGGTCTTGGTAGTCTCTGCTCCCGGCCATTGGGACGGATTTTTGCCCAGTTTAGCGAGGATACCAGTGGCGATCGCCTGTTGGGGTGTCAAGGGCATGTCAGCTCTGCTCAAATTCCGCCCAGCGGAGCTGGCATTGGCCAAGTCAGCGTTTTAGATGCAGCGCGTAACCGTTTGACGGTGCCTGCCGTGCTACCACCGTGGGCAACCGTTATCCCCCAGTACCGGCAAGATGTCCTCATTATCGATCGCCAAGGCAGTGAGTATGTGGTGATTGCTAAAGACAGCTTAGACGAAGGACTATGGCTGCGCCAGCAAAAGCAACCCAGCGACGAACAACATTCCTAGGCACAGCCTACTTGAGTTCCCTGCCAAAGGGAAGTAAGCCCAAAATCATCAGCTTGAAGTGCTGCTGGGCAAAGGGCAGACCAATCACAGTAATGGCTAAGATCACGCCCCAGATCAAATGATTGAGGGCAATCCCCCAACCAATAATAAGTAACCAGAGAATATTAAAGATCATGGTTAGGGTACTATTGGCACTGGGCAATTCCACAATCTCTTTGCCAAAGGGGAGCAGGGTACTCCAGCCCAGTTGAATGGCTTTCAGGCCAAAGGGAATCCCAATAATGGTTAGACAAAGGCTCAGACCCCCAATCATATAGCCAATGCCAGTAAATAGCCCCCCAAAGATTAGCCAGATCAGATTGCCAAGCAAGCTCATGGATCTGTTCCTCACCAATTGCATGTACTAGCCTTAGCCTAGCAAGTGCATGTACTAGCCTTAGCCTAGCAAGTGCCGTTGCCGCCATGATCACCCGTATTAGGAATGCTTATCCCCGATTCCTTAAGGAAAGTTTATATTGGAGAAGTAAAGGCGTAATGTTTGGTAATGCCCATGACCCTTGCTGCACTTATGGTGACGCAGGCTGAAGCCCTCCGCGGTCTGTTTCAGACATTGACGGCAACCAGTTGCCCCTACCACTACAACTTTCATCTCCACACCATTTATTCCGATGGTCAGCTCACCCCACAGCAAGTGGCGCAGCAGGCAATGATTCACGGTCTAAAAGGGTTTGCCATTACGGATCACCATGCCCTCGAAGGCTACTTCCAAGCCCGAACCTACGTTGAAGCCTACCCAGGGAGCGATCGCCCCCAAGTGTTCACCGGCATTGAAATCACCGCCCAACTCCTTGACACTGAAGTCCACATCCTTGGCTATGGCTTTGATCCTAACGCACCTGTTCTCCACCTCTACGCCATGGGGTCTGCCCCCCAAGGGGAGTTGGCACGGGCAGAGCGGGTGATTGCTGCCCTGCACGAGGCGGGTGGCTTAGCAATTTTGGCACACCCCGCCCGCTATCGACTCCCTGCCGAGCAACTCATTCCTGCCGCCATTGCCCGTGGCATTGATGGCATTGAAACCTATTACTGCTACGGCAACCCCGATCCGTGGGAATCAACCCCAGAGACCACAGCCATTTTCCACCAAATTGCCGTAGAGCACCAGTTACTCGAAACCTGCGGCACTGATACCCATGGGCAAGACATCCTCGTACGGCGCTAGATGACAGGCACCGAACTTCTCATCACGGTGGGGTCGATCGCCATTACATGGTTCGTGCTGCGCTGGCTAGTGGGGGTGATGAAACTGACCCTAGGCACAGCCCTGAAAGTTGCCGCTGTGGTCTTATTGCTGCAACTCGTGTTTGGGATTGGCCCAGAGCGACTCTGGGAATACTGGCGACAGTTGTGGTCAAGTATCACCAGCCAATGAATTCCAAAGCTACTTCACGGTTTCTGGAAGGGTATGCTACGCTCTAGTGTGATCTGAGCGACCTATCCTCGTGCGATCGCCAGTTTACTTGATCTTACAACCGTTAGGGAGAAACCGTCCGTGTCCCATTCTGTAACCCTCATCCGTGGTGATGGTATTGGTCCTGAAGTTGCCGAGGCCACTCGTACAGCCATTGACGCAACGGGTGTGAAAATTGACTGGTTAGTCGTGGATGCCGGGGTGGAGATGATGGAGCGCTACGGTACTCCCTTGCCCGATGAGGTAATCGACGCCATCAAGACTACCAAAACCGCCATCAAAGGTCCAATTACGACCCCAGTGGGCACCGGCTTTCGCTCTGTGAATGTGGAAATTCGCAAGCGGTTAAACCTCTATGCTAACCTCCGTCCCGCTAAATCCATTAGGGGGGTCAAAAGCTACTTCCAAAACATTGATCTGGTGATTGTCCGCGAAAACACTGAAGATCTCTACGCTGGGATTGAGTTTGAGTACACCAGCCCGGAAGCCGCCAAAGCCCGTGCCTTTTTAAGTGAACTGGCGGGCAAGCCCATCCGTGACGATGCAGCCATTGGCGTGAAGCCGATCTCAGTCGGCGGCAGCGATCGCATCATTGAGTTTGCCTTTAAGTACGCCCAAGCCAACCATCGCAAAAAAGTGACCGCCGTACACAAGGCTAATATCATGAAATTTACCGATGGCCTGTTTCTGGAGCGGGCGCGGCAGATTGCCCCCCACTATCCAGCCATTGAGTTTGAAGACCGCATTGTTGACAACATGTGCATGCAACTCATGCAAAAGCCGGAACTCTACGATGTCATGGTGATGCCCAATCTCTACGGCGATATTCTTTCAGATTTGTGCGCAGGGATGATTGGCGGCCTTGGGGTTGCCCCCGGTGCCAACATTGGCGATGAGTATGCGGTGTTTGAAGCCATCCATGGCTCTGCTCCCAAGTATGCTGGACAAAACAAAGCCAACCCCACTGCCCTCATTTTATCGGGGGTTCTGATGCTCCAACACCTTGGGGAAATGGAGGCCGCCCACCGCCTGCAAGCTGCTGTGGAAAAAGTCATCGGTGAGCAGAAATCGGTGACCTACGATTTAGCCCCTCCCGGCCAACCCCCCGTCGGCACCCAAGAAATGGCAGCGGCCATTGCTGAGTACGCTGCCCCCTAGCCCACCAGCAGGTTCTCCTCAGGGTACTGAATATTAGACGGGCGCGGATCACCCATGATGGCGGCCATCAGCAGCAGAATGCCCACCCGTCCAGCAAACATCGTTACCACTAACACAAATTTAGAAAACACCGTCAACCCACTCGTAATACCGGTAGAAAGGCCAACGGTTGCAAAGGCGGAGACCGTTTCAAAAAGGATGTTAATAAAGTTGATCTCCGGGTCGGCGATCGCAATCAAGGTGGTTGAAATCAGCACCGTAAACATCGAGCCAACGGTCACTGCCACAGCTTTCATAATCAGGGTGGGGGGCACTTGGCGGCGATAGAGCAGCACCACATCCTTACCTTGGAGCGTTGATTTGGTAATCCCAGCAAGAATACGGAACGTCGTTGTTTTAATGCCCCCTGCCGTACCGCCAGGACTACCGCCAATAAACATTAAGGCAATCATGATAAAGAGGCCGCTGTTTCTAAAGCTGCCAATGTCAACGGTGTTAAAGCCTGCGGTGCGAGCAGTTACCGACTGAAACCACGCAAGGAGTAGCTTTTGATCAAGGGAAAACTGACCAAACGCTTCTGGTGACCGGAACTCCGTTAGCAAGAGCATTGCTGTTCCTAAAATCAACA
Source organism: Synechococcus sp. PCC 6716 (assembly GCF_022570815.1). Lineage (NCBI taxonomy): Bacteria > Bacillati > Cyanobacteriota > Cyanophyceae > Synechococcales > Synechococcaceae > Synechococcus > Synechococcus sp. PCC 6716. The sequence goes on along the minus strand of NZ_JAKLTU010000008.1, from coordinate 125,105 downwards.
GTATCCCCGTCGTACTGGTGACAATCTTGAAATTGAGACTAAACGTCATTTGGCGAGCCTTACGCACTAAGTAGCGAGGTCGCCCCCAGTGCCGTAAACAGTCGGTCAGCCACAGGTAAAATTCAAAAATCACGTCATAGCCAATGCCACCAAAAATAATCAGAGCAGAAATGACAAAGTTGAGCGGCACTGAGGTTTGGTAACTCATTAGGCTATCGCTAAAAAGGCTAAACCCGGCATTATTCCAAGCACTGATACTGTGAAAGACTGCTAGCCATAGTCCCCTTAAATCCCCGTAGTCTTGGCGAAATACGAACCAGAGCAACAACGTACCGGTAATTTCAAAGAGGAAGGCCAACCCCAAAATTGAGCGCACCAGTTGCCGCGCCCCCTGAATGCCCCGTCGGTCAAGAGCCTGTTGTACCGCTATTTTCTGCCGCAAATTAAACTTCCGTCCTAGCAAAATAATTAGAAAGGTGGTGGCGGTCATATACCCTAAGCCTCCCACCTGAATGAGCAGCAAAATGATCAAATGACCAAAGGTCGAAAAATGCGTCGGGGTATCAACGATGATGTGGCCGGTCACGCAGACCGCTGACGTGGCTGTAAATAGAGCAATGACAAAGGGGTTCCACTGGCCGTTACTGGTGGACCACGGTAGCCATAGCAACAGCGTACCCACCGTAATGACGGCTAAAAACCCTAGGCAGATCGTGCGCGGAACAGTGAGCATGAGATCAAGGAGATCGATAGAGGGGTTCCACGCTAATCTATCAAGTTCCGTCGCTGTGCTCCAATAGCGTCCCGTTGGTCTTAGGGAGCGGCTTAGTTGCGGATGGGGCCATTGTAGTCTACCGTTGTGCGCCCATCGGCTGCCACAGTCACAATGGTTTCCAGTGATGGGGTAGAGGCGGACACCCCATTAGTTACTCGATAGCCTAGCACCCGGAAGGTATAGGAGCCATCAGCATTGCGCACGTAGGGAGCCTGCAACACTGGACCGTGCATCGATTGATCGGCTCGATAGCGGGTTAAACCACCATTGACCCGCTCAGCCGCTTGCCGGGCATAGTTGCGTGCCCGCACCAATTCGGCAATGTTGGTGGTCATAGGTTCATTTCCACGCATTTGAGCCATGGCCGTGGGTAGAGTGGGTGGGGCGATCGCTAGGGGGACAACACCCAGACAGAGAAGGACACTGAGCCATTGACCGTAGCAAGATAACAGCATAATCGACCGTTTAATGACAACCTTACCTTAGCGCTTCGTAAACTACCCCGCCCGATAGAGGACGGGGCTTTCAGCAGCCCTCAAGACAACATCCTACAATGAGCAAGACAGTATCTTGGAGCCTCTAGGGGTGTTTACAAGACCCCCCAAAGTAGCGATATTTTTCGCTCCATTCACATCAGCATCACCTATCCAGCCGCAGGACAGGTTCAGGCACGCACACCTTTTGCCCTGCCGATGACCTATCACGTTGCAACAATGACAGGTTTTCGAGGTGTAGCGGGGGGCTACACGCTTGACGGCTACGCCAACCTTCACGCCCTTGTAGGCGAGGAATTGGCGAAGCTGATAGAGCGCCTAGCTATTACTGCATCGCCGTTCAGTCTTGGAACGGGGCAATTCGTTGGTGCGTTCTCGGATGCCGGTGAGATCGTCAATTGCGATGGCCTGATTTATCGCCTTAGCCTGCTGGATGGGTCGATAACTGATGGTGTGGTTCACTGCTAGGATTATACGCTATTGGCGGCTTTTCGGGGTGTCGCAGCCAAAGCCCACCGAAGGTGTACCCCTCAGCCGCCGCTCCTATCCTTCCGCGGCTTGTCGAAGCGCGGGGATTCTCGGAGGTTGTGTTGAGAGGAATGCTTGCAGCGTCAGCTTTGGCGGTGTGCCGTCAGATCTAAACCAATGACTTGGGTATGTTGCCCCCGGGCTTGAGTGACCCCAATGGTGCGCTGTGCGGCCTCAATCATTGGACGACGGAGGCTAACCACGATAAACTGAGCATCTTGACTTTGCTGCTGAATCATTTTTGCCAGTCGCTCTACGTTGGCTCCGTCCAAGAACATATCCACTTCATCAAAGGCATAAAAGGGTGAGGGGCGATAGCGTTGCAGGGCAAAGATAAAACTCAACGCTGTCAGCGACTTTTCTCCCCCGGACATCGAGGCCAACCGCTGCACCGGTTTACCTTTGGGGTGCGCCACAAGGTTTAACCCTCCGGCAAAGGGGTCTTCGGCATTTTCGAGCTGTAAGTACCCATCCCCGTCAGAGAGGGTGGCAAAAATCGTCTGAAAGTTGGCATTGACTGCTTCAAAGGCTTCTCGGAAGGATTGATGGCGCAGGGTGGTAAAGTTTTCAATGCGCAGCAGAATTTCGGTGCGCTCGGCCTCAAGAACGGCCAGCTTCTCCTGAAGTTCGTTCAGGCGGGCTTGGGTTGCCTCAAATTCACTAATGGCTAGCATATTCACTGGCTCTAGGCTGCGCAGGCGTTTTTCAAGGGTTTGGCACTGCTGTTGAATATCTGTGAGGGTCAGTTCAGCGGGAACCTCTGGCAGCGGATCTGGCAAGGGGGGATGTTCAATGGTCTCTAGTTCACGGTACTGGCGTTGAAGGGTGGCGATGGTTTCTGCAGCTTTTTGCTGTTGCCATTCCAGTTGTTGGTAGGCTTGCTGCGCCTGTCGCAGTTGATAGTCTTGGCGATCGCGATCGCCTTTGAGGGTTCCCAATTGATCTTCAAGGCGGCTGAGGGTCTGCTGCTGCGCTTGAATTTGAGCGGTTAAATCCGCAAGGGTCTGATCAAGGATTTGCTGTTGGCAGAGGGTGTCCTGTTGAGTGCGGCGGAGGCGGTCAATGTCGGTGTCGGTTTGCTGCAGGTCGCGCCCTACCTGCTCAAGCTGACGTTGGAGGTACCCTAAGGCTTGATCAAACTGTTGAAGAGCGGCCACAGCAGCGGCATACTGCGTCTCTTGCTCCTGTAGTTTGCTTTGCAGTTGTTGCCAGTGCTGGTGGCTTGGGTTGGCCTCTAGGGCACTCAGTGCCAGTCGCTCTGCCGCGAGTTCTGCGTCTAGTTCAGGGAGCCGCGTTTGCAGTGCCGCCAGCTCGGCTTGGCTGATGTGCAAATCCGTGATGACTTGCTGGTGTTGGCGCTCTAGTTCCTGCTGTTGGCGCGCCTGCTGCTGCTGTTGCTGTTGGAGGTGCTGCCACTGGCGTTGGCGATCGCGGTGGGTTTGCCGTGCCTCCGCAAGGGCTTGGCTCAATTCGTTGACAGCGGCTTGCTGTTGGCTGCGCTCTTGCAGTAAGCGATGGAGTAAACGTTCGATTTCGCTGAGGCGATCGCGCAACTGTGTCATTTCCGCTGACTCTTGGGGGGTGCTACTCTGGCCAAAATGCAGTGTACTAGTGCGGCTGTGGCTACCACCGGTCATAGCTCCTGAGGGTTCTAATAGCTCTCCGTCGAGGGTGACCATGCGATACTGCCCCAAATACTGGCGAGCGGCTTCAAGGGTATTAAAGACCACTGTGGTGCCAAAAACGTAGGCAAAAATCGGCGCATACTCGGGAGCAAAGGTCACTAAGTTCAGGGCGTAGTCAAGGGCACCGTCCACAGACAAGGGCGCAAGCGGTTTGGGACGTACTATTTTATTCAGAGGTAAAAAGGTTGCCCGACCCGCCCGCTCCCGCTTGAGGATGGCGATCGCCGCTGCCGCCACACTGTCATCCGCCACAACAATATTGCCAAGGCGCGCCCCGGCGGCAATCTCTAAGGCTAATTGGTATGGGGGAGCCACCTGCCCAAGTTGAGCCACGGTGCCCAACACGCCGGGCAAGTCCGCGTTTAAAATCAGGCGTGCGGCATAGCTGCCTTGGGTTTCTTGCACCGCCTGCTGACGCGCATCCAGTTGATCCAGTTCCCGCTGTTTTTGGCGTTGCTCCCGCTCTAGGCGTTGGTAGGTGTCCTCCGTTAGAGCCAGGTGGTGCTGAGCTGCGGCGAGTTGCTGGGCAAGGGTTTGTACCTGCTGTTCACTGGTGGTTAGCTCTGTAGTTGCCCTAGCCAGTGCACTCGTCAATTCTTCGTGCTGGCTTCTGAGGGCGATCGCCGCCTGCTCTAGGTCTCCTTGGCGGCGGCTCAATTGGTGCGATCGCTCCAGCAGACGCGAAAGTTCACTGCGCCCGGGTTCTAACTCATGAATGATCTGATCAATGCGTTGCCGCCGTTGACGATGCTCAGCAAACCAAGCTTGGGCAGCAGTACTCAGGTCTTGGGCTTCGCGGCGCAGTTGGTTGAGGGTCTCCTCCGCCGTAGCAGCCGCCTGTACCAACGCTTGCCGCTCGTGGGTCTGCTGCTGGGCGAGTTGCGCTCCTAGCTGCTGCTGCTGTGCCAGTTGCTCTTCGCGTCGAGCCTGCTGAGCCTGTAACTGCTCCCCTATAGACTGTTGCTGCTGTTGCAAGTCCTGCTGCTGCCGCTGGCATTGTCGCTGCTGTGCTTGCAGATCCGCCAAGTGAGCCTGCACCCGCAGATACTCCTCTTCGCCGAGCGCTTTGACCTGTTGATTGAGCTGCTCAAGGGTAGTGATGGCGGCAGCAATCTGTGCCTGCTGTTGCTCAAGTTGCTGCTGGCGGGTTATCTGTTCCTGTTTTAGCTGCTGGAGTTGTGCCGCCAGTTGAGCTTTCTGCTGGGCGTGGGCTTGCCACTGCCGTACTAAAAGCCACTGCTCCCGTTCCTGTAGCTCTTGGCGCAGGGCTTGGTACTTTTGGGCTTGGATCCGATCTCGATCGAGGCGATCGCGCCGCTGAATGAGTTCATGTTCAACAATCCGAAAGCGCTCCTCACGCTCCTTCACCGTGTCAAGTTTTTCCCGTGCTTGGGCAATTTTGCGGTCAAAATCTGCCACCCCCGCTAATTCGTCAATGATTTCGCGGCGCATTTTGGCATTCATCGAAATAATGCCAGTCACATCCCCCTGCAACACCACGTTATACCCTTGGGGATAGATGCAAAACGCCTGTAACTGCTCGTGCAGTTCATTGAGCGTGCAGGGTTGGTCATTGATGGCATAGGTCGAGGTATAGGTGCCCTGCTTTGTTACCCGCAACCGCCGCGTTACCCGCCATTCAGCGGTATCATCAAGGGCAAAGGTCACCGTCACTCGGGTTTCCACAACACTGTGACCACGGCGCGTTTGGCTGTGGTTCACTAAATCTGGCAAGCGCTCCGCCCGCATTCCCTTAGAACCGGCCAGCCCCAAGGCAAACAGTAGGGCATCCAAAAGGTTAGACTTCCCCGATCCATTCGGCCCCGAAACAACGGTAAAGCCCGGTAACAGCGGAATCAGCGTTGTGCCGCCAAACGACTTAAAATTCGTGAGTTCAAGCTGCTTAATATACACAGGCGAGGATGCGTTGCCAACCGTTTCATTATGCACAAGAATGCCATGAGCGCACGAGGCCAGTAGCGCGATCGCCTGTGGATGAACTCAAAGACCTAAGTCTGCCAAAATATCGGTGGCATGGGTGTCCGTTTTCACACTGGTATAAACGTGGGTAATAATGCCATTGCCATCAATGACGTAGGTCACCCGCTTGGCATAACCCCCACCATCAACATCGTAGGCTTTGATAATGGACTTGTTGACATCGGCGAGTAAGGGAAAGGGGAGACTAAATTTTTCGGTAAATTTTTGGTGAGAGGCTTCGTCATCACCACTGACCCCCAACACAACAATACCTTTCTCCTGATACGCCGCGTAGTTGTCCCGGAAGCTACAGGCTTCTTTGGTGCAGCCCGGGGTGTCGTCCTTGGGATAAAAGTAGAGAACAACGGTTTTCCCAGCAAAGTCTGCCAACGAGACCGGCTTACCCGTTGTATCTGTGGTAGTAAAGGCCGGAGCAGGGGTGCCAACCGCTAACACCATAGTGAAACATCTCCCAGTTTTAAGTTTTGTAACTATATTATCGGCAACGGCGGGGCGATGGTGCAATGCTAATAATGAATGCGCGGATCTACCCACGCATTGATCATATCAATCACAATACTGGCAACAACAACAATCACCGCAAAGAAAACAATAATTCCCTGTACAGTTGGGTAGTCCCGCAGGGCAATGGCTTCGTAGAGGCGATTCCCCAGTCCCGGCCAAGAAAAGGTGACTTCGGTGAGCACTGCCCCCCCCAACAGGCTGGCTAGGGTCAACCCCAGAACGGTGATGACGGGAATTAGGGCATTTTTTAGGGCATGGTGAACCAGAATTCGGGATTCGGGGATGCCGCGGGCGCGAGCTGCTTCAACGTAGTCAGCAAGCAGGGTTTCTTTGAGGTTGACGCGGACAATGCGCTCAAAAATACCACTGAGGACAATCCCCAAGGTTAATGCCGGCAGTGTGAGGTAGTAGAGGGCAACGCCAAATTGGGGCAGGTTAAGGCTGAGCAGGGCATCGAGGGTGTAGAGTCCGGTGGGGCCATTGGGGGGGGAGAGGGTAATGGGGTAGCGCGTGCCTAGGGGTAACCAGCCTAGTTCTACCGCAAATAGCAGTTGCAACAGCATCCCCAGCCAAAATAGGGGTAAGGCGTAGGTAATAATGCCAAACAAACGCCCGCCTATATCCCACGCGGATCCCGCTCTAACGGCTGCGACGCTACCGATGATGACCCCCAACCCGAAGGCAATCGCCAAACTAAAGAGCGCCAGTTCTGCGGTTGCTGGAAAGTGGTTGGCAATAATTGTCGTAACTGCCTCCCCTTGGCTAGTGAGGGAGGTGCCCAAATCGAAGTGGAGCAATTGGCCAAGGTAGGTCAAATACTGTTGCCACAGGGGCTGAGCTAAGCCTAACTGTTGCCGCAGCGCCTCCTTGACCGCAGCCGGTGCCCGCGGCCCCAACACCGCATCGACGGGATCCCCCGGCGTGGCTCGCAGCAATAGAAATACGATGGTCACAATCGTCCAGAGCATGAGGGGTGCAAGCAGCAGCCGCACCAGCAGGTAGCCTTGAAGAGCGCGGAGTCGAGACATAGCAGTAAACTAGGGTTGCCCCTCACCCTACCACCCTAGGGCACACTGGCGGTGTTAGTCTTGAGACGTGTCTGATAGCCGCAGGCGATCGCGCTCCAAGGCAGCTAAAAAGCGTTTTTCCACACTGTCGGCAGCAATTTGCAGGATTTGGTCAAGGGGGGTATCGTGCATAAACTTACTAGCAGCAGCGCTATACTCGCGGTTGGGGCAGCGATCGCCTAGGACACAGCCATTGACACAGGCTTCGGCACAATTAATGGTTTCGGGGGTTAAATCAGTCATGGTGCTTTGGTGCTCAGAGGAATCCTTCAAATTTTAACAAGGGGTGCACCGCTGCCAAAATTGGCACAGATCGGCATATAGACATGGGCTAGAATCGTACAGACAGTACCCCTCAATGGCACACTGCTCCTAAGGACTCCCTATGCGCAAAAAATGGGTCACGCTTCTGGTTTTAATTTTGGGGATCATTCCCTTTGTGGCCATTTCCTTGGTGCCCTTGCTCACCAGTGCCTTTACTAAACCCGCAGAGACTCCCACCCCTGTCGCCAGTCCTAACACCAGTGACCAAGTGGCCGAACTGCAAGCTCAGGAAAAAGGCTATCAATTGGTCTTAGAGCGCGAACCCAATAACCCCACCGCGCTCGAAGGCTTAGTGATGACCCGGCTCCAACTGATTCAACTGGGGAAAGGCAGCATTAAGAGCGTGATTGATCCCCTGAAAAAATTGGCGGCACAGCGCCCTGAGCAAAGTGAGTATGCCATCCTGCTAGGTCAGGCACAGCAGCAAACGGGAGATCGCGAAGGGGCAGCGCAAACCTACCAAGCAGTTTTAGCGAAAGCACCCGGCAACCTCAACGCCCTGCGTGGCCTTGTTGATCTCTATCTGCAAGAAAATCGCCCCCAAGCCGCCCTAGGTCTGATTGAAGAGACACTCCAAGGCGCAGAGCAGGCCAACCAAGTCCAACCCGGCAGCGTGGATGTGACCTCGGTACAACTATTGCTGGGGGACATCTACATTGCTCAAAAACAATTTGGCGAGGCGCTGACCCTGTTCCAAAACCTTAGCAAGGAACATCCGGCAGATTTCCGCCCAGTGCTGGCGCAGGCGATGACCCTCACCGAGCAAGGAAAAGCCGCTGAAGCCGCGCCCTTGTATGCCAAAGCAGTAGAGCTGGCACCCGCAAAGTACAAAGACCAAATCCAGCGGGCGGCGCAGCAAGTGCAGCGCCAATCTGAATCTGCAGCCCCCACAGAATCCACAGAATAAGGGAATTACGTAAACTGCTGGCTCAGCATTAGGGGATTGTGAACCGTGATTTTCTTCTTGTGAATTGAAATCATATTTTGATCGCGCAGTTCCCCCAGCAAACGAGTTACGGTGACGCGGGTGGAGCCAATCGCCTCGGCGATCGCCTGATGGGAGAGCTTCAGATCAACTGTCACGCCAGCACTGGTGGGGATGCCAAAATCGCGGCAGAGGATGAGTAAAAAACTCACTAACCGTGACCCCATATCACGGTGGGCAAGGGTTTCAATCATCATTTCTGTCTGTAAAATCCGTGACGATAACCCCTGAATCATAAACATGGGCAGGGAGGGGTCTTCGTGCATGGCTTTTTCCMCCTGTTCAATGGGAACCGCCAGCAACTCCACACTGGTAAAGGCAACGGCATGGTAAAACCGATCCGAGCGGGTACCCGTAATCAGGGACAGGACGCCAAATACGGTATTCTCCCGCAGCAGCGCCACGGTAATTTCTTCCCCCGCCTCATAGACCCGTGAGAGTTTAACGGCACCTTTGAGCAAAAAATAGACCTTTTCCGCTGGATCCCCCGGAAAGAAAATTGTTTTCCCCCGCTCATAGGTTTCAGTTGTGGCAGGAAAAAGCCCACTAGCCATGTGGCGAAAGACGGTTGCTAATGGTTGTTCTCTATTCATGACCTACTGTGGCTGTTCGATCCAAGGTAGTGGTTCAGTTGCCTGAGCCTCCCCCGCGTGTGGCATAACGTTCCTGAAAACAAAACTACACTACCGTTTGCGGAGAGTTTAGCTTTGAGAGATTAGTTAAACGGATTCAGGGGCACTTTTTTGTATCATGACACACATTTTTCCGAGAGAATTAACGGTGGCCGTCTCAGATAGTACAGTAGTGCCCCTACCAGTGGTAGCACGGTCCACCACCGCCACGGGCGATCGCCCATAGCGCGTCGCGCCCAATCATCCGGCAACAGGAGCGGAAACAACAGGGATAGCAGGCAAAAGTCAAGGGTCATGACGTGAATAAAGCGGCTAGAGCGCCATTGCTGCCAAAAGTCGGCCCACTCACCCCAAAGGAGGCCATAGCCGAGAAGTACCATCACTAGAAGCGATAAAAGGATAGCGGTTCCCCGCCACTCCCAGAGTTTGAGACCCTTGTCCAAGGTGCCGATCACCCGTGGATTGGGTTGGCGCAGCGCAAGGTAGGGCAAGAGGGCAAAGGCACCCACAAGAAAACTAGCAGCCACAAACGGCCATGCCGGGAACCGTTGACCGCGGCCATCCACTGCCAAAATGCCAGCGTAGAGAAGAGGCCATACCCCCATCAAATTAAAGAGGCTAACAATCAAGGGGTTAATGCCCTGCCAGTCGCCAAGCGCCAAGCGCTGAATCAGCTCCCATGTCTCGGGGCGATCGGGGGGGGCTAAGAAAAAACTGTAGAGGATAAGGCTGAGCCACAGTGCCCCTAAAAAGAAACGGTACCAAGAGGACACGAGCAAACTTGACAGGGTGGAGGGTAACGAGTTGTTCAATTCTGGCCTGTGTTCAACGAGACGCTAGAGTGTCCCGCAGTAGGGGATAGTCTTCACTAGTATATTAAAGAATTGTTTCCTATTAAAGAATTGTTTCCGGCGTGCAGACACAACAATAGACTTGAGACTCAGTAAACTGTCCCAAGCCTATGCTCAAAGAAACGTTGGTGCAGCCGCTCTAGTACGCCAAGCCCATACTGCGGGTGGTTTCAGCGCCCAGATAAACACGGATGCTTAAGAAATCGGTGGGGCAGGCGGTTTCGCACCGCTTACAACCAACACAGTCTTCGGTGCGGGGGGAGGAGGCAATTTGCCCAGCTTTACAACCATCCCAAGGCACCATTTCCAGCACATCGGTGGGGCAGGCCCGCACACACTGGGTGCAGCCAATGCAAGTGTCGTAAATTTTTACAGTGTGAGCCATGTAATAACCGCTCCTAAACGATCAGGATACAGGGGTTGCCCTGCGGATGCCGTGCACCAAGGTACTCCCCACGGGACGACAGTAAGGGCAGTCTGGAGATAAATACCGAGAATTAGGATACCGCAGTGGCTGTAGTCTAAGTTGAGGAGCAGCAACAAACTTCAAAGAATGTAACTTTTTTGTAAAGTCTTATGAGGACTCCCCATTGTGTCTCAGGTGCATCTTAAGGATTACGAGCAAGCTCAGCTAAACGTCATTCGCCGCTGGCTTGCCCATGATGAAGCAGGCATGGCACACCTGTTCGATCCAGTCACCACTGCACTACAGGGGGGAATTGCCCCGTTGTTACCTCCAGAGGGGCTGACGGTTCTCCGTGCTGTGTGCGATCGCCTCCTTGGGGCGAGCCATCAGGAGTGGAATCATCTGCGGCGGCAACTCTCGGCAGACCTAGCAGAAATAAAGGATTGGCAAGACTTGCAGCAGCAACCGCTAGAGGTGTGCGATCGCCTGCAAGGACGGGTACAGGCGATCGCCTTGGGACAGGCCACCGTAGAGGGGCTGCTCACTGCCCCCCTAGAAGGGGTAGGGGAACTGGCGGATGTGGGGCTAACCCTTCTATTAGGGCTAAAAACCATTCAGCGAGTTGGGTTATGCTATGGCTTTGGTTCAGCGGCAGTCTTTGAGCAGGAAATTGTTTGGAGCACCTTGGCAACCAGCTTTGCAGCCACAGCGGTGGAGCGGCAGCATACGCTTGGCAGTCTCTTGGTTCGGGATCCAGACCTACCCCGGCAGACGGTGGCCGAGTTATTGACAGACACCGCTCTAGAAACACTCACAGATACCACTGTTGAAGCAGTGTTTGAGCAAGCCATCATCAATTTAAGCGAGGAGCTGAGCGGTGAACTGGTGCCGCTGGTGGGGGTGGTGTTGGGGGTCGCTGCCAATGACCAATTTGTCATGCAAGTCGCGACAACAGCTCGCTACGTCTATCAACTACGGTGGTTGTTGCGTACCTACGGCGGCAGGGGCACCGATCGCGCCGTTAGCTGATCCCCCAAGTTGCACCTGTTGCTGGATAGCACGCTCACCCATGCCAAAGATCAAGAACAGGTGGGCGGCTAAAACTGGCTTCAAACTCCGGCTGAACAACTTCCCGTGCCCCCAACTGGTAGAGCAGTTCAATATCGCGATCGCCTTCCCCAACACATCACACACCTTACCGCCGAGCGCCTTTTGCTTAACCTTCAACAAGTGCAGGGCTAGCAGATGCGTTTAGGGGAGAAAAGAGGAGGGCAGGGTATAATTTGGGTAGCAGCCTTGCTCTCTAGGCATGATGCAGGAGGGGTTATGCCAACCGTACAACACTATTCCCACGAGTTTATTAATCAATTGACCCCCCAAGACGTAGCCGCCCTAGCGCAGCGACTAGAGGAGGACGACTACGACACTCCCTTTGCTGCTTTAGAGGATTGGCATCTCTTGCGCTCCTTGGCATTTCAGCGGCCAGAACTTGCAGAACCGTACCTATACCTTCTTGATTTAGAAGCCTTTGACGAGTCCTAAGGTTGCCCCCCATTTACTGGTGGGGGTGGGCGGTGGTATTGCTGCCTACAAAATCTGTGATGTTATTTCCACCCAAGTAAAAGCGGGTTGGACTGTTTCAGCAATTTTGTCAGAAACTGCTGCCCACTTTATTACGCCTCTCACCCTATCGACCCTCTGTCGGCGGTCTGTTCTTACGGATGCTGATTTTTGGCACCCCCAAGCGCCCCGGCCACTGCACATTGAGTTAGCGGAAACGGCCACGTTGCTGCTCATTGCCCCGTTGACGGCGAATACCCTTGCTAAATTAGCCTATGGCTTGGCAGATACCCTGCTGACGAGTACAGTGCTGGCCTCCAACATGCCTATCCTCGTGGCACCGGCGATGAATACCCGCATGTGGGAGCAGCCCACTGTGCAAGCCCACTGGCAGCAGTTACAGCAGCAGCCTCGCTACCATTGCTTACCCCCAACCCACGGCCGCCTTGCCTGTGATAGCGTTGGCATGGGCCGCATGGCTGAGACGAGCGAGATTATTGCCTACCTTGATTCTTTGGCGCACACCCACGGCCAGCGAGACCTCAGTGGCAAGCACTTGCTGATTACCGCAGGGGGCACCCGCGAATACTTGGATGCAGTGCGCTTTATCGGCAACCCAGCCACTGGCAAGATGGGGTTAGCGTTAGCGCGCGCAGCGGTACATCGGGGGGCACGGGTCACGCTGGTTCACGGCATCCTCAGTGAACCAGTGCCACCGCAGGTCACGGCCATTGCTGCTGAAACAAGTGAGCAACTGCAAGCGGCGGTGATGCAGGTGTGGCCAACGGCAGATTGGCTGGTGATGGCCGCAGCGGTAGGGGATGTCCGCCCCGCCACCCAGTACGCTGGCAAATTACCGAAGGCGCAGCTACCGACGGCGTTGCCCTTGGCCACTATTCCCGATATTTTGACCATGGCTGCCCAAGGTCGCCAGCCCCACCAACGGCTGATTGGGTTTGCCGCTCAAACAGGAGACATTGAGCCAGCGGCACGGGCAAAGTTAGCCCACAAAGGTTTAGACCTGATTGTGGCCAATGCAGTGGATCAGCCAGGATGTGGCTTTGGCACACAGGAGAATGCGGCTCTTGTCCTCGGCAGTGATGGGCGTTCCCATCGGTTGGCACGGATGCCCAAGTTAATACTGGCGCATCACATTTTTGATCTAGCGCAGGCATGGCTAACCTGAAGCAGCAGCTAACGGTGCTTCCTTTACCGCCCCATGTGCAGCGGGCGATCGCCGCGGCGGAAACCCTTGACTCCTTGGCCACCGTGGTGCAGGAGTTGGCCGAAAATGCCCTTGATGCTGGAGCGAGCCGCATTCATGTGCACTGGCACCCCCAACTGTGGAGTGTAGAGCTGACCGATAATGGCCATGGCATCCATGCCGTTGACTTACCGCACGTGGCACTCGCTGCCACCACCAGTAAATTGCCCCAGAATGGGGATTGGATGCAGGTAACGACCCTTGGCTTTCGCGGCCAAGCTCTGCACAGTCTTGCCCAGATGGCTGAACTCACCATCTGTAGCCGCCATGTCGAGGCAGAGACAGGTTGGTGGGTTCGCTACGATCGCCACGGAAATGTTCAAGCACAACGCCCCCAAGGGATGGCGGTGGGCACCCGTGTCGAAGTGCGACAGCTATTTCAGGACTGGCCGCAACGGCGACAGGGGCAACAGGCTAAACAGTTGCAGCGGCGACTTCAAGAACTCGCCCTGTGTTCGCCAGCGGTCGCATGGCATGTTCTGCGCGGCCAAAAACGCTGGTTGCATTGGCCTGCTGTCACCTCCCTTGGCGATCGCCTCCAACAATTCCTACCACAACTGAATCCCGCAGATTTACGCCAGTACCAAGATCCCCAAATTGAACTGGTGCTGGGGCTACCGGATCGCCACCATCGCCCTCGCCCTGACTGGCTGGGTGTTGCCATTAACGGTCGCTGGGTCGAACTCCACAGCCAACCCACATGGCAGCAGATCCTGCTGGAAGCCTTTGGCCGCAGCCTACCCCGGCAGCGATTTCCCCTGTGCTTGGCTCACCTGCATTTGCCACCCAGTGCCATTGACTGGAGCGCCCAGCCCCAAAAACGCACCATCTACTTGCGGGATGCCGAGCAATGGCAAGCGCTGCTCAAGGAACGGATCGCCGACCTGTTGCACTCTCCGGTGACCTTGAGTCCTCCTGCTAGCTACCAGCTGCTAAAAACTGCCGAACCAGCGGGACGCTACCGCAGTATTGCCCCCCAACCCTCACTTCAGCACCTGAAAGCCGTGGCTCAATTGCATCAAACCTATATTGTCGTTGAGCAGCAGGATGGGGTATGGCTCATCGAGCAGCACATTGCCCATGAGCGGGTACTCTACGAACAAATTGAAGCAGATTGGCAGGTTATCGAGCTGTCTCAACCTTTACTCATCGAGGCATTAACCCCTGAACAGGTGAACCGTCTCCAAGAGTGGGGACTCGACATTGTTCCTTTTGGCACCTGCGTTTGGGCGGTGCGTAGCCTGCCCCAGTTGTTGGAGTCTCGCGCAGATGCCACAGCAGCTCTGCTTGAACTCTCTCAGGTAGCTGATTTAACAGCAGCAAAAGTGGCAGTGGCTTGCCGTAGTGCTCTGCGCAATGGCACCCCCTTATCTCTGCCTGAAATGCAAACCTTGGTGGATCAGTGGTCTAGCTGTCGCCAACCCCATACCTGTCCCCATGGGCGACCGATTTGCCTACAACTGAGTGAATCGTCGCTTGCTCGCTTCTTCCGCCGCCATTGGGTGCTGGGCAAGAGTCATGGTCTGTAGGCCATACCTCACCGTTGGCTGTCAAGTGGGATTTCCCGACATGACTTGCCTAGAATGCCGAAATTGCAACAAAGCGTAATACCCCTTAAGGTAAGGACGGAACAACACTGCCTAAGCTTTAGCGGCTAGCTGGTGACTTTGGTGCAGTTATTTTAGGCAAGTTGTTTACCGCTGGCGATCGTGATGGAGTTCCACGTGGCAACAGTGTAAAAATCCCTGCCACATCCATTCCTCGAGATAGCTATATCATTTGATTTCTTGATCTTAACCGAGCAACGGTTCGTTTGTTCATTCGTGAGTGAATTGGCAACTTGCCGAGTTTTGAGGAGGCATGAGGATGCGGATTGCTCAGATTGCGCCTTTGTGGGAACGTGTTCCTCCCCCAGCCTATGGCGGTACGGAATTAGTGGTTAGTTTACTATCGGATGAATTAGTGCGGCGAGGGCATGAGGTGACCCTCTTTGCCACGGGTGACTCAAAAACCCTGGCACGGCTGGAAGCTGGATGTGCTGAGGCGTTGCGTCCCCAAGGGATTTTGCCACCGGAGTATGTGGTTTATGAGCAAATGCAACTGAGCAAGGTCTTTCAGCAGGCGGCGGACTTTGACTTAATTCATTCCCATGTGGATTACCCCGCCTTGCCCTATGCCAGCTTGACGAAAACACCCGTGGTTCATACCCTGCATGGTCTTTTCACCCCCCTCACGGAGCAGATATTTGTCCAGCATCATAACCAAAATTTTGTCAGTATCTCGAATTCGCAACGGCGTTCTGATTTAAATCTCAACTACGTAGCCACGGTCTATAATGCGATCGCCACCGATCGCTTCCAGTTTTACCCGCAACCGGACGAACCACCCTACCTCGCCTTTTTGGGGCGGATGTCCATCGAAAAAGGCCCTCACCTAGCGATCGCGATTGCCAAGGCGGTAGGCATCCCGCTGAAGATGGCTGGCAAGATTGATTTTTCCAACCAAACGTTTTTTGAACGGGAAATTGCTCCCCACATTGATGGCCAGCAGATTCAGTTTTTAGGGGAAGCCAACCATGCTATGAAGAATGAACTGATGGGGCGCGCCCTAGCAACCCTGTTTCCGATTACGTGGCAAGAACCCTTCGGCCTCGTGATGGCTGAATCCATGGCCTGTGGAACGCCTGTGATTGCCATGGCCTTGGGCGCTGCCCCGGAGGTGATTGCCCATGGTCGCAGCGGGTTCTTGTGCCACACCGTTGAGGACTGTGTTGCCGCTGTCCGCCAAGTATCACACATCGATCGGGCGGCCTGTCGTGCCTATGTTGAAGCCCACTTCCATGTTGATTGCATGGTGAATGGTTACGAAGCCGTCTATGAGGCTGTGCTGCGGGAACGCTTCGCCCAGAATGGTCATCTGCACACTCCCTTACGACTCGCCAGCTAAGTGTCTGGTGAATGTCTGCCAGCCGTAGATCGGGAAAGCTTCTCCCATCCCCACCGGCCTAACACGTATCAGGAGGAGATGGTCTATGACAGTCGCCCAGCAACCGTCAGTCACATTTCTTGCCCTTGGCTATCCCCCCCAGCCTACGCAGGGGCATTGGGTTCACTCGCTGGCCACTGCCTTAGGGCACCAAGGTTGGCAGGTGAATTGGGTTACAACCGCCGCCGGTCAATCTCCGCAGGGATTTTCCAAGGGAGACACCCCACAAACGCTTGCTTCAAAGGAAACGCTACCTGAACGCGAACTGACTAGCTTAGCCTCCACATGTCAACTGATACCCATAGAACTGGACATAGATGCTCAGCCGTGCGAGCGATCGCTCAAGCAGGCGGCCCAAGCCATCCTTGCCCAGCAAACTCAGCGCGGGTTGATCAGCCCCCTCTTCCATAGTTTTGATGATGCCTCAGCCCATCTTGGCCAATACTTCAAAGCGTGCTATGGTTGGCGCTGGCTCCATACCCCGCCCCTAGGGCAAAGCCAGATGGGAACGATCAAGCACACCGGCGCTGAACCCGATCAGTGGCTCCTTTGGCAGGGGATGGCCACTGGTACTGGGGATGATGAGGTCAATCGGCAACGCCAGCGGCACTATGGGGGCTTCCGCCGCGATCCTTGGGCGGCGATCGCCACCCACCTGCATAATATTTATCGCCAGCACTTAGCCGCCTATGTAGGCGCTCGTCACGTCGAGATCCCACCTGTGGTAACCTTACCGATTGCTCCAGACCACCTACCCTCCCAAGATCGCGAACTGATGCTGGCCCATGCCTAATCCATCCATGAATCATCCATCTGGTTTCCCTGAGCCGCTGTCCTCACCCTCCACCAACCCAGGAATCGAGCCACAGGCCGATTCACCGCCAACGGCAATGCCCCCTGCCGACTCCAGTGACCCCATATCTGTTGTAGAGTTGGGGGATGGACGTACCTTCGCCCCTGTGCAGGAGGCAACAGAGACGCAATGGCCCTGTACCCAGAGCCGACGCCAGCAGACAACGTTGATCCTGAAAGATAATGACATCTTCTTAATCACGGATCCGCTGGGGAATATCACCTGCTTTGATAACCGGGATGAGACGCACCTCGGTCTCTTTTGCCGTGATACCCGTTTCCTTAGCCGACTAGAGTTGCAATTTGAGCGTCAACCGCTGATCCTGCTAAGCAGTTCCGCCCAGCGCGGGTTTGCCCTATCGGCGCAGTGTGCCAATCCGGGAACATCGCAGATTCCACCGGAAACGGTGAGTATTCAGCGGGAGCTGGTGTTGCAAGGGGGGCTGCTAGAAAAATTGACCCTGACCAACTATGGCAAGCAGCCCGTTAGCTTTGAACTGAGTTTGACCTTTGAGGCTGACTTTGCTGACCTCTTTGAGATTCGCGGCTGGGTACGTCAACGTACGGGGTTACGGATGCGCCAGCTTCGAGATGCCGAAGACGATGTATCGCTGAGTGCACCGTCGTCCGCCGCCGTCTCTCAAGATGCACCATCAACCCTGTCCTCCTCCCGCTCCCAGGCTCTAGTCCTCGCCTATCGCGGGGTGGATGGGGTCTTTATGGAGACCCGTATTGACTTCTATCGCCATCAGCCCGATCGCCTAGAGGGATATACGGCCATCTGGCACCTGCTGTTGCTCCCCCATGCCACAACGGTGTTGGGCTATCGGCTACAGCCCTTTGTAAATAATGAACCCGCTTCATCGGTGAGCATCCCAGCAACCGTCAGCCAAGCGCTAGCGGCGGAAACGATGGAGATGCAGCAGTGGCAAGAGTGTACTACCCAGTTTTACGCTGACGATCGCCCCTTGCAGCAAATCCTTGATCGCGCCACCCAAGATATTTACCTGCTACAGCAGACCTTTCCCCTTGGGGACGACACCGATGAAACTGGGCAAGCCTTGGCAGCGGGTATTCCGTGGTTTTCCACCCTGTTTGGGCGCGATGCCCTGATTGCAGCGATGCAGACCTTGATTCTCAATCCGGATATTGCTCGCCAGACGCTGATGGTTCTAGCCGCCTATCAGGGACAGGCCACCAACGAATGGCGGGATGAGGAACCCGGGAAAATCCCCCACGAGTTGCGCCGGGGGGAAATGGCTCGCTGTGGCGAAATCCCCCATGATCCCTACTATGGCACGGTGGATGCTACGCCCCTGTGGCTGATGCTCTATGCCGATTACTATGCCTGGACGGGCGATCGCGCCTTTTTGGAACAGTACTGGCCCCACGCCGAAGCGGCGATGGCGTGGATTGATCGCAACTGTGCGGCTAGCGGGGGGTACTTAACCTACGAACGCAAGTCAGCGGGTGGGTTACACAATCAAGGCTGGAAAGACTCAGGGGATTGCATTGTCAATGCCAAAGGGGACCTAGCAACGGGGGCGATCGCCCTCGTGGAGGTGCAGGGGTATGTTTATGCGGCTCGGATGCGCCTGAGTCAATTGGCTTACGCTCTTCACAAGCCGAACTTAGGCGATCGCTGGCAGCGGGCAGCTCAAACCCTAAAAGCCCAGTTCCAGAGAGACTTTTGGCTGCCGGAACAGGGGTACTTTGCACTGGCTCTCGATGGCGATGGCCACCCCGTAGATAGCATTACCTCTAACCCGGGGCAGTGTTTGGGGTTAGGGCTATTCAGTCGCGAACAGGCTCAGAGCGTTGCTGAACGCCTGAGTGCTCCGGATTTGTTCAACGGCTGGGGGATTCGCMCCCTCAGCAGTACCTCCCCCGCCTACAACCCGATGGGGTATCACTTGGGTTCGGTGTGGCCCCACGACAGCGGTCTGATTGCCTTGGGGCTGCGCAGCCTAGGCTATACGGAACAGGCTCTAGAAATTGCCCAAGGTCTTTTGGACATGACCGCCCAGCAGCCCTACTACCGCCCGCCGGAACTCTTTTGTGGTTTTGCCCGCACTGCCGATAGCCCCCCAGTTCGCTATCCCGTGGCCTGCTCACCCCAAGCCTGGGCCACCGGCAGCATCTTTCACCTCATCCAAGTGATGGTTAATCTTGTTCCCGATGCCCCCAATAACTGTTTGCGGGTGGTGAATCCGACGCTATTACCCGACGTTTACTATTTATCCCTGCGTAACCTACGCATTGGCCAGACATGGTTGGATCTGGAGTTCGAGCGAGCCAATGGCGCAACGGCCTGCCGCGTAGTGCAAAAACGGGGCAATTTACGGGTCATTATCGAAGCCTGAGCTGGTGGTTTACAGATAGTACTGGTCTGGGGAATCGTTGCGATCGCGCTGGATCGCATAGAGATGGGCATACAGTCCCCCTTGTGCCAGTAGCTCGTCATGGTTGCCCTGCTCGCAGATGGTGCCTTCGTTGAGAACCACAATTTTATCGGCATCGCGAACCGTACTGAGGCGGTGGGCAATGATAATCATGGTGCGGGTACCAGTAATCGTCCGCAGCGCTCGCTGAATATCCCGCTCCGACTCGTAATCTAGGCTTGACGTTGCTTCGTCAAAGACCAGCACATCGGGATCCGCCAACAGCGCCCGGGCAATCCCTAGGCGTTGCCGTTGCCCCCCCGACAGCCGCAGCCCCCGCTCCCCCACAATTGTCCGATAGCCATGGGGAAGTTGTTCGGCAAATTCATCCACCCGCGCAATGGCACAGGCACGATAAACTGCTTCCGCATCGGCATCGGGGTGAGCGTAGGTGAGGTTATCCCAGAGGGTGCCGTTAAACACGTCCACTTCTTGGTGCACAATCGCCAACCGCTTACGATAGGCGCGCACATCAAGGGTTTGAATGTCTTGGCCATCCACGAGAATCTGGCCTTGATCCGGCTGGAAATAGCGAAAGAGCAACTTAATGAGGGTTGACTTCCCTGAGCCGGAACGCCCCACCAAGGCGACGGTTTGACACGGCGGAATCAGCAAGGTAATATCCCGCAAAATTGGCCGTCCGGGGACATAGCTAAACCAGACGTGCTGGAAATCTACCTTGCCAGAGAGTTGAAGTTGGGGAATGGCAGCTTGCCCGAGGTCAATGCTGTCTCGCCCTGAGGGTAGCTCCATAAATTCATGGAACCGCAGCACTGAGGCATAGCGCCGCGCAAACACTTCCGCCACCTGCGAGAGGGGGGTAATTTCGGCGTAGGCCATACTGGCAAGGGTGTAGATGGTAATGAAATGGCCAAGGGAGACCCGCCCAGCAATCGTGGCGGCCAAGGAGAACCCCAACAAGCTAAAGAGGCAACACTGCACAAGGGTGCCTTGCCACGTAATGAGATACATGTAGCCGCGGTGGATGCGATCAATCACCATCTTGAACTCGCGATCCAGTCGATGGCGCTGCCGCTCTAGTTCGCGGGCTTCGTTAGCAAAGGCTTTAACGGTTTTGATGTTGGTAATGATCTCGGAGGTACGGCTTTCGGTGTTTTCAATGTGGCTGTCGAGAATTTCTTCTTTTTGGATAATTCGGCGCAGCGATCGCAACGTTAGCGCCAAGATCACACTAAAGGAGACAATCAAACCAAGGGCAACCGGCCAGTCGAGCCACCATAAAATCAGGCCAATGCCCAGCACCCGCACCAGCTTAGGAATTAGTTGACCGGCAACTTCAGGATAGCTCCACGTATGGTTAGAGATGCCTTTGTTGACACGGTTGGCAATCCGACCGGGGTTATTTTCCTCAAAAAACTCTAAGGGTAGGCTGAGAATTTTTTCCACTGCTTTGCGGCTGTGATCTCGGCGCGCCGCAAGGGCGATCCACCAGTGGAACCACACCCCCACCCACGGCTGGACAGGAGCGCGGATCACCGTTGCTAAAAAGACCAGCGCACCCAGCACAGCAAGGTTCACCTGAAACGTATTGGTTACGCCAGTGAATCGGGTCACCGTTTCGGCGATCGCCACTATCGGCGCATCCAGTGGTTGCTGCGAGAGCAAATTGAGAATTTGACCAATGGCATAGGGAACCAGGAGATCCACTAGCTCGCAAACGCTAGCCGCAATAATACTTGTGAGGGCGATCGCCCGGTAAGGACGATAGTAGGACAAAATTGAGCGAAAAGATGCCATAACATCGATGCTCAGCAACAAATGTCTCGATTTTAACAAATTTTAATAATGCCGTTTTTTTCTAAGGTGGCGGTGGCTCACCATTGGCGGGATTAGCGGGCGGTGGCTCAGCGTTGCCTGCGTCATTGGTTGGCGGGGGGGGTGACTCAACCACCGGTGGGGTCGGCGATGGCGTAGCCACTGGCGGGACTGTGGGACTTGGCGTGGGGGTGGGCACGGCCAAGGTGGGTTCCGGCAGCGGTTGCTCTAACTCAGGCGTGGGGCTCTCCACTGGCTCTGGCGTCGGTGATGGGGTGGGTTCCGGTTCTGGCGTGTTCGTTGGTGTGGGGGTGGGGGTGGGGGTTGGGGTTACCTCAAGGGGGGGGACAACCGTCGGTAAGGTGGGGGGAAATTCCTGTTCTTGAGGCTGCAAGGGCGGCGGCACAACGGTGTCCACCGGCTGACTCCGTAACAGCAGACCCAGCCCTGCGCCAGCAAGCCCACCAATAAGTGCGGTTCCCAGCAGCCATCTCCAAGGTGACACGCCTGATCGCTGAGGGGAGGGTAGCACTGCCACCCCGCCCTCCGGCTGAGTTGCCCCTAAGGCAGTGCGATGTTTGGGCATCACCGCCACCGTTGCCGTAGTTTGACGAGCCACATTACCCCCTTCTAGGAGTTGTAACCATGCCCGCACACTTTGGGGGCGCTCTCGCACATCCAGCGCCATCCCCCGTTCAATGGCGTCAATGGTGCGTTCACTGAGGTTGGGCTGGAACTGGCGCAGGTCTTCAAGGGGGACGCGATCGCGCAGCACCGACGCAACGGGCGGTTGACCGGCCAACAGCGCATAAAGCGTTGCTGCCAACGCATAGACATCGGTGGCGGGAGTCCATTGGTGGCGAGGTAAATACTGCTCAACCGGGGCATAGCCTGCCGACAGCAACCCCGTATTGGTTTCAGTGACTCCGGTTGTATATTCACGGGCAATACCAAAATCAATCAGCACCACCTGATTGGTGCCTTCGCGGAGCATGATGTTATCGGGCTTGACATCGCGGTGCAGAATGCCGTGCTCGTGTACCAAATCAAGGGCGCTGGCCACTTGGCGAATGTAGTGCAACGCTGTTTTTTCCGGCAGTGGCCCCTGCTGCTGAATCACTTGAGCGAGGGTCTGACCCGCAATATAGTCCATGACAATAAAAGGCCGACCCGCCTCAATAAAGCAGTCGCTCACCCGCACAATATGGGGGTGCTGAAACTGAGCAAGGCGTTGGGCTTCTTGGATAAAACGCTCCCCCAGATCATGGATGCGCTTCGGCGGCTCCTGTTGCAGATTGAGGGTTTTGAGAACCACTGGCTGATTCAGCAGGGTGTGGGTGGCGCGGTAGGTAACCCCAAACCCTCCCTGACTCAACAAGGCATCAAGACGATACTTCCCGCCTTGAAGGGTACTACCTGCACTCAGCATACTCAGGGAGGACATAGGCACCTTAAGGACGCAGCGTCGAAGAAGGGGGTTGCGGCATTGTTAACGGGGCTGGCCGTTGACTAAGAATAACCAAGCGATAGCCCAAGTATGCAGGTAATGTCGCCATTATCATCAAGATTATCACGGACAACAGCGACCCCCAGTGAAACCGGGAGCCATAGTAACTACGGTAGGGATCATAGCCAGCCTGAGGCACAATTTTTTCCCGTAGAGCCATCGGCCGCTTAAAGCGTAAGCGCCGATCATCCAGTTTTTCAAATAAGATCCATCCCCCTTGGGCTTCTTCACGACAAACCTGCCGCAGCACTTCAGGGTCATGGAACTGATTACGCAGCGATCGCACAATTTTGAATTCCCAACCCCCTAACTGAGCCGATGGTTTCCCTTGGGGATCGGGTGGTTTTGAGGGGTAGGTGGTCAACTGTTCCTCTTCTTCATACGCCTGTTGGGTTTGGTCGTGTTGCCAGCACCACCACTGGCGGTACAGCAGGGCAGAAAAACCCAAGCTGCCGCTCATTAAGGATAATAGAATCACTTCGGCCATGGTGCTGCATTGGTGCTAGGGTCTGATCGGCGATCATACCGGAAAAGCAGATGGTTGTTAGGGTGGGTCACGACTGTCACGGCGACGGATAAAATGGCAAATTCCGCGCTCTGAGGCACTAATAAAATCGCAAAACTCTTGAATGAGGGGATGATCCAGTTGTTCCCGCAACTGCTGTACCGCTTGGGAGGTGTTCAGCGCAGAGCGGTAGAGCACATCAAGGGCATGTTTCAGTATGTGCCGCTCCTGAGCAGAAAACCCCGCACGCCGTAAGCCCACCACATTTAACCCCATGATCGTATTGGTGCTCAGGCTGCGGGTCATACAAAAGGGCGGGACATCTTTTTGTATGGCCGTTCCCCCAGACAGCATCGCTAAACGGCCAATACGGGTAAACTGGTGCACCAAACAGTTACCGCTAATAAAGACGCGATCGCCAATGTGGGCATAGCCGGCAATCAGTGCATTATTGGCGATCGTGACATAGTTCCCTACATGAACATTGTGGGCAAGATGACTATAGGCCATCAGTAAACAGTCGTGACCCACGTGGGTAACAGACTCAGCCTGCGTACCGCGATGAATCGTAACCCCCTCGCGCAGCGTACAGCGATCGCCAATGTGGACATAGCTCAGACCACCGCGGTAGGACACATCCTGCGGTAAGTCACCAATCACTGCGCCACTGTGAACCCTACAGCCTTCCCCTAAGCGGGTGTGCCCCAGCAATGTGACGTGGGGGGCTAACTGCGTACCCCTGCCAATTTCAACCGTACCGGCAACATAGCAAAAGGGACCAATCTCCACATCCTCCGCAATCCGCGCGCCCGCCTCAACAATCGCGGTTGGATGAATCCCCATTTCTTACTCCCCCGACCACTGGTTAATCGCCCGCAGCACAACCTGCCCTTGCTGATAAACCGCACTGAGTTGGGGAATGGGCTGGGGGGCACGGGAGAGCATTAACTCACAATAGCCAAGAATTACCGTCAAGGGAGTGCGCAGGTCATGGCGGTAGCGACTGAGATCATCGATCAGGGGGKGTGCGAGCTGGTCATTGAGCCGATCGCTAGCTGCTTGGATTTTATGAATCAAGGCAGCCTCTTGGGCAGTCCATTGCAAGGATGTAGCCGATAACTTTTGGGCGATCGCCCCTAGCTGCTGTGCTTGCACCACCAGTTCTGCATGGGTTGAAAACAACTGCACGAAACGTCAAACCTTCTTACCATAAAAGAGATTACGCGATTTTGACCCCCCATGACTGACGACCTGCGGCAATATCTCAAACTTTTGGAAGAGCGGCAACAACTGCGCCGAATTACTGTGCCCGTGAACCCCGATCTTGAGATGGCCGAAATTTGCAATCGCCTCTTGGCCGCCGGCGGGCCTGCCCTGCTGTTTGAACAGGTGATTGGTTCCCCCTACCCTGTAGCCATCAATTTACTGGGAACCGTCGAGCGCGCCTGTTGGGCGATGAAGATGAACCACCCCCAAGACCTCGAAGCCTTGGGTAAAAAACTTGCACTCTTGCAGCAGCCCAAACCCCCGAAAACCCTGCCCCAAGTCATCGATTTTGGCAAAGTGCTCTTTGATGTGGTGCGCGCCAAACCCAGCCGTGATTTGCTACCCCCTTGCCAGCAAGTGGTGGTCAAAGCCCCCGATCTCGACCTCCGCCAACTGCCCCTGATTCGCCCTTACCCCCAAGATGCAGCCAAGATTATTACTTTAGGACTCGTCATTACCAAGGATTGCGAAACTGGCACGCCCAACGTTGGGGTCTATCGACTGCAATTGCAATCCGCCACTACCATGACCGTCCACTGGTTATCGGTGCGCGGCGGGGCGCGGCACCTACGCAAGGCGGCAGCACGGGGGCAAAAACTGGAAGTCGCCGTTGCCCTAGGGGTACATCCCCTGATTATCATGGCAGCCGCAACCCCCATTCCTGTGGACTTGTCGGAATGGCTCTTTGCCGGACTCTACGGTGGTGGTGGCATTCATCTGGCAAAGTGCAAAACCGTTGATCTTGAGGTTCCGGCACAGTCGGAGTTTGTCCTTGAGGGAACCATTACCCCCGGTGAACTCCTGCCCGATGGCCCCTGTGGCGATCATATGGGCTACTACGGTGGGGTCGAAGCCTCCCCGGTGATTCACTTCCATTGCCTTACCCATCGACGCGATCCCATTTACCTAACAACCTTTAGTGGCCGTCCCCCCAAGGAAGAGGCGATGATTGCCCTTGCCCTCAACCGCATTTACACGCCAATTTTGCGGCAGCAGGTCTCAGAAATTGTGGACTTCTTTTTACCGATGGAAGCCCTCAGCTACAAAGCCGCGATCATTTCCATTGACAAAGCCTMCCCCGGCCAAGCCCGCCGCGCTGCCCTTGCCTTTTGGAGTGCCCTGCCCCAGTTTACCTATACCAAATTTGTCATTGTGGTGGATAAAAACATTAATATTCGCGATCCACGCCAAGTGGTCTGGGCCATTAGCTCCAAAGTGGATCCCAGTCGTGATGTCTTTATTTTGCCGGATACCCCCTTTGACTCTCTGGACTTTGCGAGTGAACGGATTGGCCTCGGCGGTCGCATGGGGATTGATGCAACCACCAAGATACCGCCGGAAACCGATCATCCGTGGGGGCAGCCCCTCACCTCTGACCCTGAGATCGCTCAACTAGTGGATCAACGCTGGCAGGAGTATGGCTTAGGGGATTTGGACTTGACGGCAGTGAATCCCGAACTGTTTGGCTACGAAATCGATTGAGAGCCTAGCTGCCGCTGCTAAGCTAGAAACAGCACGGTGAAGCATTTCCCTGTTGATTCCTGCTGTTCGGAGGATGCATTATGACTGAGTTGGCATGGCAGGCAGAGTATTGCTCTGGCCTAGAGGTTATTGATCAAGAGCACCAGCAGCTTTTGCAGCGTTTACAGCAGTTAGCCGCGGCGATCGCCCACGGGGACGCCTTCACACACCTAGAGTCCCTGTTACTGGATTGTGCCGCAGACATCCAAGACCACTTCCAGCACGAAGAAACCCTGATGGCAGCGGCCAGTCACCCCCAATACCTCTCCCACCGAGCCGCCCACCAAAACCTGCTGCGCGATTTGAACCGTATGGTGAACGAGATCCAGAGTCATCCTGAGACCTTAACCACCACCACCGTCACAACCCTTGGTCAACTCGTGCTTCAGCACATTTGCGATGAAGATCTACCCATGCTCTATCTGTTAACCCACCCAGAAGAACTGGCCAAGCAGCAAGCTGAGCAGTTGACAGCAGAAACCTTTTTTTGATAGCTTAATCCCTCCTATTGCCAGTCGAGTCCCGTGTCCCAAGCTAAAGTGATTATCCATGGGGGAGCTGGGCCTTCCCTCCAAGATAAAGGTGGCCTGATTCCCGTCCGTGAGTCTCTCCACAGGGTTGTTGTCCAAGTTACCCAAGCCTTAGAGCAGGGTGCCGCAGCGATGGAGGCGGTCGTATTGGGGKGCCGCTTACTGGAGGATGATCCTCGCTTTAATGCAGGCACAGGGTCAGTCTTGCAGTCCGATGGTCAGATTCGCATGAGCGCCTCAGTGATGGATGGCTCGCAACAGCGTCTCAGTGGGGTGATTAATGTGTCACGCGTTAAGAACCCCATTGATCTGGCGCAGTGGTTACAAAACAGTGGCGATCGCCTCCTTTCGGATATTGGCGCAGCAGAACTGGCGCGGGAGTTACAGATTCCGGTGTATCAACCCCTCACCGATCAACGACTCCATGAGTGGCTCGAAGAGCGCAAAGGCAATTTTCAAACCGCAATGGCTGGCGTTGTCACCGAGGATGCCGGACGCGGCACCATTGGCGTGGTCGTACGGGATCAATTCGGCCAGTTGGCCGTCGGCACCTCGACGGGGGGCAAGGGGTTCGAGCGCATTGGCCGAGTCAGTGATTCAGCAACCCCTGCTGGGAACTATGCCAACAGCCTTGCCGCCGTAAGCTGTACAGGCATTGGCGAAGACATTTTAGACGAAGCCTTAGCCAGCCGTATCGTGGTGCGCGTTACCGATGGGTTTTCCCTCGAAGCTGCCTTTGCTAAGTCCTTCCAAGAAGCCGCCACCCGCCAGCGAGACTTTGGTGCCATTGGGCTCGATCATCAGGGAACACTTGCATGGGGCAAAACCTGTGATGTCCTCCTCGCCGCCTATTGGGATGGTCAACACATTGGCGACACCCTAGAACTGCCACCGGGGCTACAGGTGGGATGCCGAGCATAACAGCCAAGAATAATTTATCCTTGCTGTCAATTTTTTTTATTGTGCCGCAGCCGGAATGGGGTGCATCCTTAGGGGCAACCCCCTATAATTTGATAGTGTTTTAACATTCATCTGGCCGATGTCCCTTGAGGGAACCTATGACCAATACGACCTCGCCTGCCATCCTCAATCCGATTGCCCGTCCCGAAGTTCCCCAAGAACTTGCCGAAAACATTATCCTCACCTCTCTAAACGATGTTTACGACTGGGCACGGCTGTCCAGTCTGTGGCCGCTGATGTACGGCACCGCCTGCTGCTTCATTGAATTTGCCGCCATGATTGGTTCGCGCTTTGACTTTGACCGTTTTGGTTTGGTGCCCCGCAACAGCCCCCGTCAAGCAGATTTAATCATTACCTCCGGCACCATCACGATGAAAATGGCACCGGCACTGGTGCGCCTCTACGAGCAAATGCCCAACCCCAAATACGTCATTGCCATGGGTGCGTGCACCATTACAGGCGGGATGTTTAGCTCCGATTCCTACTCGGCGGTTCGCGGTGTTGATAAGCTGATTCCCGTGGATGTGTATTTGCCGGGGTGCCCCCCCCGCCCCGAGGCGATTATGGACGCGATTGTCAAACTGCGTAAAAAGATTGCCAATGAGCACCTGAGTGAACGGGGAAACCTTGCTCAGACTCACCGTCTCTTTACAGCTAAGCACACGATGAAGGCGGTGCCCCCCATTCTTACGGGTGAGTACCTTAAAGCCCCAAGCCGACAAGCTCCCCCTGCTGCCCTCGCAGAGGCCATGGGGATGGCTGTTCCAGCCTTAGCTGATCAAGTTGCTGAACCCACGCCCATCTCTGAGTAAACCTATCAGGAAATAATGTGATGGAAGTCTCAACTGAGTTACTGGTTTTAGGGGTGTACATTGGCCTTGCGGGTCTGTACCTGCTCATCTTGCCTGCCCTCACCTATGCTTACCTCAATAGTCGTTGGTACGTTGCCGGCTCCCTTGAGCGAGCATTTATGTATTTTCTGCTGCTGTTCTTCTTTCCGGGAATGCTGCTATTGGCTCCCTTTCTCAACTTTCGTCCCCAGCCCCGTTCCCTTGAACCCTAGTGCCAATGCGTCGCATTGATGTGCTTGGGATTGGCGTAGGCGTCTTTTTCGCTGGCGGTTTCCTCTATGTCGTGCTACGGCTGTTGGGTCTAGAGCCAACCCAAGCAGGAATCTGGAGTCAAGGCATTTTTGTCTTAGGGGTGATAGGCTGGCTTGCCACCTATCTGCTGCGGGTTTTTAGCGGACGCATGACCTATCACCAGCAGTTGAATGATTATGAAGAGGCAGTACTTGCTCAGCGCTTAGCAGAGCTGTCGCCGGAGGAGCTAGCGGCTCTGGAGAAAGAGATTGCTGCTGAAGCAGCCCACGCCTCAGACAGCGATCCCTAATCGCGGGATAATGGAGCTAGACTTCCTAGGCGTTGCTATGCACTTTCCCCGCTCCTGTGGCTTACTTTTGCACCCAACCTCCCTTCCTGGGGGGTATGGCATTGGTGACCTCGGTGCGGGGGCACGGGCGTTTATCGAGTTTCTCGTTGCTAGTGATCAGCAGTACTGGCAGGTGTTGCCCCTCGGCCCAACCGGCTTTGGCAACTCCCCCTACATGTGCTACTCGGCGATGGCGGGGAATCCGCTCCTAATTAGCTTGGATGAGCTGGTTGCGGCTGGGTGGCTCGCGGCAACCGATTTAGCTGGCCTGACCTATGAGAATGGCGATCGCGTCGATTATGATGCTGTTATTCGTCAAAAGCTACCGCTATTAAAACTGGCTAGCCAGCGGTTTCAGGCGCAAGCGACCGCCGCCGATTGGCAAGCCTTGGCCGACTTCCGCCAATTAGCTCACTATTGGCTGGAGACCTATGCCCTGTTCATGGCCTTAAAGGATCACCATGACGGGCAGCCGTGGTATGAATGGCCTGCCCCCTTGCGCGATCGCGACCCTGCCGCGCTGACTAAGATGCAGGTGCAGCTCAAAGATCGCATTTTTGAGTACGAGTTCCAGCAATTTATCTTTTACCAGCAGTGGCATGCCCTCAAGGATGCCGCCAATGCCCAGGGGATTGAAATCATTGGGGATATTCCCATCTACGTGGCCCATGATAGTGCCGATGTCTGGGCGTTTCCTCAATTTTTTGAATTGAACCCGGACACGGGCGCAGCTGCCCTCATGGCGGGTGTGCCCCCCGACTACTTTAGTGCCACTGGGCAATTATGGGGCAACCCTATCTATAACTGGAGCGCCCTAGCCGCCGACGGTTACTCATGGTGGATTGAGCGCTTTCGCACACTGCTGTCCTATGTGGATATTATCCGCGTGGATCACTTTCGGGGCTTTCAAAGCTACTGGCAAGTGCCCGAGGGGGAAGAGACCGCCATCAATGGTGCATGGCAAGAGGGGCCTGGAGCTGCCTTTTTTGAAGCGTTACAAGCTGCTTTAGGTCGCCTACCTATCCTTGCTGAGGATTTAGGAGACATTACCCCCGATGTCATTGCCCTGCGAGATCAATTTCAGTTTCCGGGGATGAAAATTCTCCAGTTTGCCTTTGGCGGCGGCGCGGATAACCCGTTTTTGCCCTTTAACCAAGAGCGCAACTGTGTTGTTTACACAGGCACCCACGATAATGACACCACTGTGGGCTGGTACGAGAGCCTAGGGGATTGGGAACGGCAGCGGTTCATTGACTATCTGGGATACACTCCCAACGAGCCCCACTGGGCGTTAATTCGCCTTGCCCTAGGAACAGTGGCCAACCAAGCCATTATTCCGGTTCAAGATCTCCTAGGGCTAGGCACCCATGCCCGCATGAATTTTCCTGGAACCAGCGAAGGGAACTGGTCATGGCGAGTCACGGCTGATCAACTCACCCTTGAATTGGCGGCTCATTTTAAGCATTTGGTGCACTTATTTGGGCGGCAAGCCCCACCGCGTCCCGAGCCTGCCGCAGATTCTACCGCTAACGAGACCTAAGCACGACGGCGGCCATCGGGCATAATGGTACCGCGCAAATCTACCTCGCTGAGGTTAGCCCCACTCATATCTGCCGCTGTCAAGTTCACTCGGGTCAAGTCTGCCCGGGATAAGTTAGATCCTGAAAGGTTGGCATCCGCAAGGTCTGCGCCACTGAGGTTAACACCGCTGAGATCGACAGTTCCCACTAAACTGCCACTGAGGGTGGCACGGCTGAGGGTAGCACGGCTGAGGTTGGCTTCCGAGAGGGTGGCACGGCTAAAATTAGCTCCAATTAAACGGGCACGGCTGAGGTTGGCTTCAATCAAGTCAGCGCGGCTAAAGTTTGCTTCCGTGAGCTCCACCTCCCGCAGATTTGCCCCACTCAGGTTGGCTCCCCGCAGTTTCACGCCGTTAAAGACAAGGGCACTGAGGTTGGCACTGCGCAAATCTGTTTGACTGAGATCTGCGCCGTCCAGTAATGCCCCCTGTAGATTGGCGCCTTGGAGATTCGCTCCCCGTAAATTTGTACCCACTAACTTGGCACGGCTGAGGTTGGCTCCCCGCAGGTTCGCCCCACTCAGGTCAGCACGGCTGAGGTTGGTGTCGGATAAATTTGCGCCGCTGAGGTTGGCTCCCCCTAAGTTGACATCTGCTAACTCTAAGGAAGATAAGTCGGCTTTCGCCAGTTCAGCACCCGTAAGATTCGCTTTGGTCAGATTGGCCTCACTGAGCTTAACCTCTGTTAGGTCAACGCGACTGAGATTTGCGCCACTGAGGTTGGCCGCCGTTAAATTGGCACCCGTGAGGTTGGCTCCACTTAAATTAGCACCGCTCAGGTTGGCATTACTAACATCGGCTTGAATTAAATCTACCCGCATCAAATTTGCTTGGGTCAGGTCGGTGCCGTGAAGGTTCGTTCCTTGAAGATTGGCACCACTGAGATTGACCCCTTGCAACCCAAGTCCGCGCAGATCGGCATTGGCTAAATCCACACGAGTCAGATTTGCACCCTGTAAAATGGCTCCCCGGAGGGTGGTTTCCGCCAATTCTGCCCGACTTAGGTTGGCGCGCGTCAGGTTTGCCCAGCTAAGATCGCTGCGGCTCAGGTTGGCACCGGCCAAATTGGCATCCACCAGTTCCACCTTGATCAGCATGGCGTTAATAATTTCAGCCCCACACAACACGGCACCGCTCAGGTTTGCACCGCTCAGGTTGACCCACTCCATGTCGGCGCGGGAGAGAATAATGCCGCGTAGGTCAGCGTTAATGAATTCACCGTTTGTTAAGCTGGCACGATTAAAATCCCGTTCACCACTGACGTAGCGTTTTAACAACTCCTGTGGATTCATAGGGGAGATACTCGTACCCGTCGCTATCTTTTCTAGTTTGACATACCGTTTTGGAAATCAGGGGCGATCGCCTAGGTGGTGTATTCAGCATTGATTTTGACGTAGTCGTAGCTCAGGTCACAGCCCCACGCCACTCCAGTGCCATTGCCTTGGCCAATTTTGACTGACAATACCACTGGATGATCCACCGATTGGCCGTTCTCTGCGGTTTGGTTGCGCTGGGCTTGATTCACCAGATAAGCATTGGCAGCAGCGCGATCAAAGGGGAGGGGCTGGCCTTGGCTTATCATTACAATGTCCCCTAGGGAAATAGCCAGATTACTCGGATCAAAGGGAACCCCAGCCCGACCCGCCGCCGCCGCAATGCGCCCCCAGTTGGGGTCACGGCCATAAATGGCAGATTTGACCAGCATTGACCCAGCAATGGTGCGGGCAACCTGACGGGCCGAGGCATCGTCACTGGCACCACTGACCTGTACTTCAATGAGACAGGTGGCACCTTCCCCATCTCGAGCGATCGCCTTGGCCAAATAGGTACACACCTCTGTGAGCATTTCTTCAAGAAGGATGGCGGCTGGTTCGGCGGCATCCGTCATGGCGGGGGTGCGCGACTGACCGTTGGCGAGGGCAATCACACTGTCATTGGTACTGGTGTCACCATCAACGGTGATTTGATTAAAGGAGCGATCGCAGGCGCGCTGGAGCATCGCTTGCCACAGGTGAGGCGAGACTGCTGCATCACAGGTAATAAACGCCAGCATGGTTGCCATATTAGGGTGAATCATCCCCGACCCTTTAGCCATGCCACCAATACGGATGGGTTGCCCCTCCCACTGGGCTTCTAGGGCGATCGACTTTGGCACGAGATCTGTGGTCATAATAGCTCGGGCAGCCGCATCGCCGCCGGTCTCACTCAGGGAGTTGGTGAGCGTAGGCAAGGCTTGGCGCAGTTTCTCAAGGGGAATAGGCTGACCAATCACCCCTGTGGAGGCGACAAGCACCATCTCCGGACTAATCTTCAGGGCAGATGCTACCATCTCCGCTTGTTCGAGTACAGCAGCCCATCCTTGAGACCCCGTAGCTGCATTGGCATGCCCAGCATTGCACAAAATCGCTTGAGCGGTTGCCTTAGTTTGGAGGCGTTGGCGACAGTAGGTCACCGGCGCAGCGCAGACGTGATTAGTTGTAAACACCCCTGCGGCGATCGCTGGCAAATCAGAGACAATGAGGCTTAGATCCGGTGCACCGGACGCTTTTAAGCCAGCCCGGATACCATTTGCCCGGTATCCCCTAGGAGCAGTGACTCCTCCAATAATGCGTTGCCAGCGGGTCATAGTCTTGGTCAATTCAGTAGATAACCGCTGCGATTATATCAGGCTGATTTTGCCTCGCAACCAAGTGTTAACAGATCTTGTAAAATGCCGCCCTTGCATCCCATGGCAAAAACCTCAACATTGGCAACCATTGGCGCAGTTACCGCCTCGGAAATTGTTGTGGCACGATGTTGGTTAGCCTAAACGCTAGAACATTATGGCGAGAAAACCCTTTCACCTTCATTGTCGGCATCTATGGCATGAACTTTGATCCTGAAGTCTCGCCTTGGAATATGCCAGAACTACGTTGGTATTGGGGGTATCCCCTCTGCTTGGCAATTATGTTGGCGGTGGCTTCCAGCCTATTTGCTTTTTTTGGGCGCAAGGGCTGGTTCCAAAGTAGTACTGGCGTTGATCCACCCGATTTGAATTGTTGATCGCTGATTTGCAGGTCAGCCCGTGTAGCTGTTCTAAGCCTATGCGGCATGGGGAATTCAAGCGGTCGGTAGAGAGCATCCCAACCCAACAGGAACGGTAGTTCCTTGCCATCTTTAGTGAAGATGCGTTATAGTAGATAAGCTAAGACGACGCGGGGTAGAGCAGTCTGGTAGCTCGTCGGGCTCATAACCCGAAGGTCCATGGTTCAAATCCATGCCCCGCCATACATAACCTTTTGACACTAAACTGAGAGTGTTGTTTCTGATAGGCGGCCATCTTCCATGTGGATCAGGCGATCGGCCACGTCTAGGATGCGGTTGTCGTGGGTCACAATTAGGATGGTGCAGCCCTGCTCCCGTGCTAGGTTGCGCATGATTTCCACCACATCCCGACCAGATTTTTTATCGAGGGCAGCCGTGGGTTCGTCAGCAAGCACAATTTTGGGATGCGCCACAAGGGCACGGGCGATCGCCACCCGCTGCTTTTGGCCGCCAGAGAGTTGATGGGGATAGTAATCCAGATGATCTTGGAGGCCAACGGCGCAAAGCATTTCATCGACCCGCTCTTGCACCTCTTTTGCTGAAACGTGAGGTTGCAGATCCATTGCCATCTGCACATTTTGGCGAGCCGTGAGAGCATGGAGCAAATTATGGCCTTGAAAGATGTAGCCTGTTTGGCGGCGGATTTGAATTTGCTGCTCAGTGGTAGAATGGCGCAGTTCTTGACCTAAAACGCGCAAGCTGCCTTCTTGAGCAGAGCGCAGGGCACCAATGAGGGTCAAGAGGGTTGTTTTGCCAGACCCCGACGGTCCTGTCATAATTACAATTTCACCCGCATCAATGTGGGCGGACAGATCAAAGAGTACCTGTTTGCGCAGATGACCATGGCCAAAGTAGTGGTTTAGCCCCTGAATACTGATCACTGGCTCCATTAGCGTCTCCTAGAAAATATCCGCCGGATCCGCTGCTTGCACCCGCCGCATGGCGATCGCCCCCGCTAGGGTACACATCGTAACGGTCAAGGTAAAGACAAGCGTTGCTCGCTCCAATGTCATCCACACCGGCAACGAGGTGGCATTGGCAATCACCGTATATAAAGCAAACGAAACAACAAAGCCCGGTAAAAAGCCAAGACAAGACAGAATCAGCGACTCTTGCATCACCACGCCATAAAAAAAGATATCGCGGTAGCCCATGGCTTTGAGGGTGGCATATTCTGCAAGGTGGTCGGTCACGTCGGTATAGAGGATTTGATAGACAATCACCGAACCAACAATAAACCCCATCAACGCACCAAGGGAAAAGATAAACCCAATGGAGGTACTCTTCTCCCAGTAGCTCCGCTCAAACTCAGCAAAATCGTTGCGGGTCATCACCAGCACATCGTTCCCCAAGGTTGCGCCAATTCGCTTCGCAAGTGCCTTGGCATCCACGCCGGGCTTAACTCGCACCAGCCCCACATCAATCAGGCCGGGGTTGCGATCCGGAAACATCCGTAAAAAATTAAGATCACTCGTGAGCAGATTACCATCTGCGCCAAAGTTCGCCCCCATGGTAAACAAACCCGCCACCTGAATGCGCCGCCCCGACACCTCTGTCGTGACAGGTTCACCGGTGCGGTACAGTTCGGGGATAGGGCCAAATTCAGCCCGTGACTGGGCATCGAAGAGCACGTGATCCGATAGCTTCAGCGCATTTTGCCAACCCGGAGTATCCGACACCTGCAGTGCCATTGCCATTGGATCGACCCCAATCACCATTAGTTGACGGGTACTTTTGTTGATGGGGTTGCGCCAAAGACCAAAGCTTAGGTAGAGCGGCGAAATCGACTCTACTCCGTCAAAGCCTGCCGCTTGGAAGAGCCGTCGTCGCGGAAAGCTCTTCATCGCAATGAGGGCAGTGGACTGGGGGCTGATAAGGACAATATCAGTGTTGAGGCTTTCGTGGAACCGCACCGCTGCTTTGAATAGGGCATCGCGAAAGCCAAACTGCATCAGCATGAGCACAACCGCAAAGGCAATGCCAGCGATCGCCACCAAGAGGCGAATGCGCTCGCGAATAAGTTGTAGCCAAGCAAGGGGAATCGCAAAAATCATGGGTGTGCCTCAGGAGCGCGGATCAATCGCAACTTCCACCTGCATATTCGTTAGCCCCGCTACAGGTTTACTCTCCGCTAAGCGCACCCTGACCTCCACCACCCGTACATCCGTATCGGCAGCCGGATCAGTCCCTGTCAGGTCATTCTTGGCCACCAACAATCCCACGCGGGTCACCTCGCCGGCAATCGGTGCAGCAAGGGCGCTACTGCGAATTTCCGCCCGCTGTCCCACCCGCACTCGCGGCACATCTGTTTCGTAAACCTCCGCAACGGCGTACATTTGATCCGTGTTACCTAGTTCCAGAATGCCTTTGTCGTTAATGTTTTCCCCCGCTCGCGTATGAATCCGTAGCACAGTGCCATTCCGGGGTGCCCGGATAGTGGCGCGCTCTAAGCGGGCTTCTGCGAGTTCTAAATTACGCTCCGCCGACAGTAGTTGCACTTGGGTTTGCACCCGCCCTAGGTTCGCTTGAGCCGCTTCCACCTGAGCCGTTGCAGTGGCCAGTTCAGTCCGTCGCTCCTGTTGCAAGCGCACAAGGTTGGCCTGGGCATTGCGGAGTTCTTCTTGCAGCGTGCGGACTCGGATGGCACGATCATCCAGATCCTGTTGGGACACTGCACCGTCACTAAAAAGCTGCCGAAAGCGCTGATATTCACGATCGGCGGTGTCGAGTTCAGCAGTGATCCGCTGGAGCGTGGCTTGCTGCGCCTGAATTTCCGCAAGCTTGGGTTCATTGACCTGCTCACGCCGTGCCTGAGCTTCACCAATTTCGGCTCTTGCTAAACGGGTTTCGGCATCAAACCGCAATCGTGCTTCTTGAAGCTGACTGGCGGCCAAATCCCGCTCCGCTTTGCGCTCAGGATAGGTATCTAGGTAGGCTAGCACTTGACCCGCAACGACCCGATCGCCCTCCTGAACCAAGAGTTGTCCCAAGCGTTCGGTCATGGCGGGGGCACTGACGGCAATCACCTCCCCCTCCGGTTCTAAGCGGCCTAGAGCTGTGATGCGATCGCTGACAGGGTCGAGAAGTGCTGCTGAGGTGGCCTCATCTTGGGCAGAGCGGTGTAACTGCTGCCAATAGCTCACACTGATGCCGATACTTACCAAGCCGAGAGCGATCGCCCCACCGATGAGCCATGGACGACCGACGTGAAATGGAAACGGCTGTCCCATTGGAGCACCCTCAACTGATCCAGGGCAAAAAGGCCACTAGCGTTATTCAATCTTAATACATCCGCCCCTCTTTGTTAAGGAATAATAAGTCCCTCGCACCTGTGACCTGCATTTAGCCTGACTCAGGAAAACCCATAGATGAAACCTTGGGTACAGGAGCTTGAATCAGCAATTGACCATCGCTAAGGCGATCGGCAACCAATGGTACGATCGCTCTACACACATCATTCATTCCAAGTATCGTTCATGAGCGCCCCCCTCACCATCGACTCTGTACTCGCTGTTTTGCGCCCTGTGGAAGACCCAGAGCTGCGGCGATCCCTTGTGGAACTGAATATGATCCGCGATGTACAGATCACGGATGGTCGGGTGCAGTTTACCCTTGTCCTCACAACTCCTGCGTGCCCACTGCGGGAGTTTATTGTGGAAGACTGCAAAAAAGCCGTGTTCACCTTGCCAGGGGTCATGGCGGTAGATGTGACGGTTACAGCAGAAACGCCTCAGCAAAAAAGCCTACCGGATCGTACCGATGTGACAGGGGTGAAAAACATTATTGCCGTCTCCAGTGGCAAAGGGGGGGTGGGCAAAAGCACCGTTGCGGTTAATTTGGCGGTGGCCTTGGCGCAAGCCGGCGCTAAGGTAGGCATTATTGATGCCGATATTTATGGCCCCAACGTCCCCACCATGCTAGGCCTCGAAAATGCCATTGTCGAAGTCCGTAAGGAGGCCAGCGGTGATGTGTTGCTCCCTCCAGTGGCCCATGGCCTCAAAGTAGTCTCCATGGCCTTTTTAATTGATCGCGATCAGCCAGTGATCTGGCGTGGCCCCATGCTTAACGGCATTATTCGCCAATTCCTTTACCAGAGTGATTGGGGGAACCTCGACTATCTCATCGTCGATTTACCCCCTGGTACCGGCGATGCCCAGCTCACCCTTGCCCAAGCGGTACCCATGGCCGGTGTGGTCATTGTCACAACCCCTCAAACCGTCGCCTTAGGCGATGCCCGCCGCGGCCTACGCATGTTTCAGCAGTTAGGGGTCGCGGTGCTGGGGCTGGTGGAAAACATGAGCTATTTTATTCCGCCGGACCTACCCAATCGGCGCTACGATATTTTTGGCACCGGTGGCGGAGATGCCCTTGCCGCTGAACTGGGCGTGCCTCTCCTAGGCCAAGTTCCCCTTGAACTAACGGTGCGCGAAGGCGGGGATGTTGGCCTGCCGATTCTAATCAACCATCCCGACTCTGCCTCAGCCCAAGCCCTACGGGCGATCGCCCAGCAGGTGGCAGCACGAGTCTCGGTCGCCGCCCTCAGTGCAGTGGGATGAAGGCAAAAAAGTTAAAAAATGCCAATTTTTGGTGGGCTGCGCTGCTGTGTTTGGGGCTGGATCGCCTCACCAAGGCTTGGGTTGTTGCCAATTACGCCCTAACAGTCCCGCCGCAAACAACCCCCATCCTCCCCGGCATCGTTCACATTACCTACGTCACCAATACAGGGGCTGCCTTTAGCCTGTTTGCCAATGGGAGCCTCTGGCTGCGCTGGTTATCGCTGCTAGTTAGTTTACTTCTCATCGCGTGGGCTATCTGGGGGCCTCACCTCAACCGCTGGCAGCAGGTGGGCTACGGTTGCTTACTGGGCGGTGCCCTCGGCAATGGAATTGATCGCTTCTTAACTGGTGAGGTGGTGGACTTTTTAGACTTGCGCTGGATTCAGTTTCCGGTGTTCAATATTGCCGACATTGCCATCAATATCGGTATTCTCTGCCTACTGTGGTCCGCATGGCGACAATCATGAATAACTTTGAAGGTTTCAACGAGTACTGTAGCCACTACTCACCACAAATGTTGTATTGTTATCACTCAACTGCGGAAAACCAGGGGGTGGGCAATGGTTAAATTGGCCAAAGTAGGCATCCAAGGGGGGTGGCAAGGGTGGTAACGTGACTTGGGTGTCACCCTTGGCAATGTCTGGCCAGAGAGTCGAGAGCGGCTTGGCTAAGGCAGTCGCTTGCCCTTCAGGGAGGTTAAAGGGCGGTAGCATTAAAAACCGTGCCATAAACCCAGCCCCCCGTTGCAGCATCCACTCGCGTGACTGTGCAGCCAAATTGGGATAGGCTGCTAAGGATTCAATACAGAAGGATTCCACCTGTACCTGCCATTGACCATGCTCGGTTTCGGTTAAGGTGAGGCGGCGGTAGGGGTGGGGGTAACTGACCAAGGCACCCGTTGTCAGGTCAAACACACCATCAGCATAGGCAATATCCTGAATGTGCAGGTGGCCGGTTAACACCAGTGAGACACCGGCGGTTTGCAGAAGGGTGTGTAGGGCTAGGCGGTTCTTGAGGAGGKATCGCTGCCCCATTGGACTTTGGCTTTGTTGCGGCCAATGCTCTAAGAGGTTATGGTGCACCATCACCAGCCGTAAGCCAGCAAAGGGCTGAGCCAACAGTTCCTGAAGCCATTGAAGTTGCTGGCAATCTAACTCGCCCAGTTGCTGACCTGTAGGACTAAACTGGTTCGAGTTTAAGGCAACGAGTTGTACGTTTTTGCTAAGGTGGGTGACGTAATAGTGTGTGCTTCTCTGGCCGTACCCTGCATGGGCATAATACTGGGGAAACTCAGCCCAGCCAATGCGGCCTGCGCTCGCCACAGGTCGGGGAACATCATGATTGCCCGGAATCACATAGGCGGGAATGGGCAGGGTTCGTAAGTATGCCTGCAACCACTGATGATTAGCCACCTCGCCATCTCGGGTGAGGTCTCCCGGCAGGAGCAGCGCGTCTATACCGCGCTCTAGCAAATCAGTAACGGCGGCTTCAAACGCTGGAATACTGATGGTGTAAAGAAAGAGGGGGAGGTGATCTGTCGGAATGGTCTCCGGCAAGGCAATGTGTGGGTCGCTAATGATACCGAGGCGCAATACCATCCCCACTCCTAGTGACGAAAGTGTCGCTGACCGGTAAAGACCATGGCAATACCGGCTTCATTGGCCGCTTGAATGGAGTCGTGATCCCGCAAGCTACCGCCAGGTTGAATAATGGCGGCAATCCCTGCTAAGGCCGCTGCCTGTACGGAGTCGGCAAAGGGGAAAAAGCCATCACTAGCTAGCACTCCCCCCCGCGCTGCCTCGCCCGCATCGGCAAGGGCAATTTGCACGGCTCCCACCCGATTGGTTTGGCCGGCGCCAATGCCTTGGGTTTGGCGATCGCGACTCACCACAATGGCATTGGACTTCACATGCTTGACCACCTTCCAAGCAAAGAGGAGTTCCGCCATCAGTTCCGGGGTTGGTTCCGCTGCTGTCATGACCTGCCATGTGTCTGGTTCAATAGGCATCGGGCGAATATCTTGGACTAAAAATCCGCCAGCAATGGTTTGAATGGCTGTTTCCGGTGCCTCAGTCAGATCGCTGAGGGTCAGTACCCGTAGCTTGGGCTTTGTTTTTAGGATGGGGAGTGCCTCTGGCTCACACCCAGGAGCTACAACGCATTCTAAGAAGGTACCGGTAAGGGCTTTGGCGGTGGCGGCATCAATGGGTTGGTTGAGAGCCACAATGCCGCCAAAGGCAGAGACACTATCGGCAGCAAAGGCACGCTCATAGGCCTCAAGGAGGGTGTTCCCCTCCGCAACCCCACAGGGGTTGGTGTGTTTGATGATCGCCACTGCTGGGGTATTGGTCTGGGTAAATTCGCTAATGATGGCGCGGGCGGCTTCAAGGTCAAGGAGGTTGTTATAGCTGAGTTCTTTTCCTTGGCATAGCTCGGCGGCAGACCAGCCCCTAGGTGCTGTGCCAGTCATATACCATGCGGCGACTTGGTGTGGGTTTTCGCCATAGCGCAGCACTTGTTTTTGTTGGCCACTGAGATGAAAGACGGCTGGTAGATGAATTCCCTTAGAAGGTGGCATGGCAATTTGCTGCAAGTAGGTGGCGATCGCCTGATCGTAGCTGGCCGTAAGCACAAAGGCACGTTGGGCACACTCTAAGCGATACTCCAGTCGGGGCTGCTTGTACAGGCGTAATTCGTGAAGATAGCTGTCGTACTGACTCGGGTGGACTAACACCGTGGTGTGAGCATGGTTTTTGGCCGCTGCTCGTACTAGGGTAGGCCCGCCAATATCAATTTGCTCGATCGCCTCTGCTACTGTAATGTTGGGCTGCGCAATGGTCTCAGCAAAGGGATAGAGATTCACCACGACCAAATCAATGGGGTCAATCCCGTGCTCAGCCAGATCTGCTAAATCCTCGGGGCGATCGCGGCGAGCGAGGATACCACCATGAATTTTAGGATGAAGGGTTTTAACCCGCCCCCCCAAGATTTCTGGGGCAGCGGTGTACTCGGCAACGGCGGTCACGGGGATACCCGCCGCCGCTAGAGTTTTTGCAGTGCCCCCACTGCTGAGGAGCGTAAAGCCAAACTCCTGTACCAATGCCGCAGCAAAGTCCGTCACTCCAGTTTTATCACTGGTGCTGAGTAAGGCAATGCGCCCCACGCCGTGTCCCTCCAATGGCAACGTCTAGACAATTCATCCTAGCGGAACATGCTGCTGACAGAGCTATCTTCATGGACACGCCAAATCGTTTCCCCAAGAATACTGGCCACCGACAGCACCGTTAATTGCTCAAACCGCTGAGTTTCTGGTACCGGAATTGTATTGGTGACAATGACTTCCTCAAAATCGCCCCCCTGCAATCGTTCAATGGCTGGTGGCGAAAATACTGCGTGGGTCGCACAGGCATACACCTCCTTTGCTCCCTCCCGTCGCAGTAGCCGTGCCCCTTCCAAAATGGTGCCCGCCGTATCAATCATGTCATCTACCAGTATTGCGGTTTTCCCCTTAACATCCCCAACCACATTCATCACTTCGGCCACATTATGGGATTGGCGACGCTTGTCAATAATGGCTAGGGGGGCATCGTCCAGCTTGTTAGCAAAGGCACGGGCACGAGCCACCCCGCCCACATCCGGTGAGACCACCACAATGTCTTCGAGGTTTTTACTGCGCAGGTAATCTAAGATCACTGGCGAGCCATATACATGATCCACCGGAATATCAAAATAGCCTTGAATTTGTGCCGAGTGCAGATCCATTGCTAAAACGCGACTTGCCCCTGCTTGGGTAATCAGGTTGGCCACCAACTTGGCCGTAATGGACTCACGCCCAGCGGTTTTGCGATCGGCTCGGGCATAGCCATAGTAAGGAATGACCGCGGTGACTTGTCGTGCCGACGCACGGCGGCAGGCATCCACCATGATCAATAGTTCCATGAGATGGTCGTTCACCGGATGGCAGCAGGGCTGAATGAGGTACACATCACAGCCGCGAATGGATTCCTGAATCTGCACATACAGCTCGCCATCCGCAAATCGCTTCCGTACCATTGGGCCTAAGTCAATGCCAAGGTAGCGGGCAATTTCTTGAGCGAGGGGAATGTTGGCAGAACCAGCGAAAAGCTTTAGGCGACTGTGGTCGGCAATGTAAGAGGGAGTTGTAACGGGCAGTGGAACAGTGCGAATCACAGCATCTCCCCAAGATGGCGTGCATTTTATGTGATCTTATCATTTTCGATTTCGAGCGCGTCCCCCCTAAGATTGAATTTATGACAGCATTCGTTTGGGGAGCATAACATTTGCAGCAGCGGCGATCGCAATTCCCCCAAATGGGGGATGTTTTCCACGGCTCAACACTAGCAGCATGGCTGTTTCTGTTGCCTGCTGTGGGTCTTCTGACGCTCTTTGTCTTTGCGCCAATTGTGTACGTTATCTATTTGAGTTTTACCAGTGGCAGCTTGACTCAAGGGGGTATGGCTTGGGTCGGTGGGCAAAACTATCAACGGCTCTTCCAAAGTCCCGATTTTTGGCAAGTTGTGGGCAATACCCTGTACTTTACAGGGGCGACAGTGCTGCCTACCATCTTGATGCCGCTGGCCTTAGCCGTGGGGCTGAATCAGACAGTCTTTGGCCGCAGTCTTTTACGCACTGCTTACTTTTTGCCGACAGTGACCTCGATTGTGGCCGCTGGCTTGGGTTTTCGCTGGTTGTTTCAAACCGATGGGTTAGTCAATCATCTTCTTGCGGCGCTGGGAATGCCGGCGATTGCATGGCTCAGTGATCCAAGCTGGGCAATGCCGGTGCTCATTCTCCTGAGTAGTTGGAAACAACTGGGCTTTAACCTTGTTGTATTTTTAGCAGGCTTGCAAACCATCCCCGGCGATCGCTACGAAGCCGCCCTTTTAGATGGTGCCAACCCATGGCAACAATTTCGTTACATTACCCTACCGGGGTTGCAGCCAACCCTCATCCTTGTTTTGGTGACCACCACCATCTTTACCCTGCGTAGCTTTGAGCAAGTCTATGTCGTAACCGGTGGCGGCCCCCTGAATACAACAAACCTGTTGGTATTTTATATTTACCAACAGGCTTTTGCGTTCTTTGACATTGGCTATGCGGCCGCCGCAGCTACAGTGCTTTTGGTCGTCACCCTTGGCTTGACGTGGTTGCAGCTACGCGCCCGCCAAGACCCTCACTCCTAGAGTGAGGAGCCTAACCCTGCGTAGGCACCATAGAAAAATAGGCCAACAATGACAATGACCCCCATTCCGGCCACTGTGGCAACGACCCACAGGGGAATGCGCCCACCTTCAGACATTGTGACGTCCTCCTAAGCGATAAATGATGATCACGATCTAATGAATTAGTTAGTTAAAGAAATAGCTAGAAAACAATAGTGCTAAGACAAACACCAGCAGCAGCCCTAAGTATAGGGATGTGCGGTTCAGTTCAACCGGTTGACGATTTGGGTTCGGTTCCATGGGAGCACCTTCTGCTAACGTTGAATGAATTGCATGGCCGCGATCGCCCCCAAAAAGAAAATGGTGGGCACGGCCAAGGTGTGAACGGCCAACCAGCGGACCGTAAAAATAGGATAGGAAACAGGTTCTTGGTTCG
The DNA here is from genome assembly GCF_022570815.1 of Synechococcus sp. PCC 6716. Lineage (NCBI taxonomy): Bacteria > Bacillati > Cyanobacteriota > Cyanophyceae > Synechococcales > Synechococcaceae > Synechococcus > Synechococcus sp. PCC 6716. Next base: position 81,417 of record NZ_JAKLTU010000008.1, on the reverse strand, counting down.
GTGTATTACTGGTCATAGCAATCCTACTTTAATTGTTGTAAAAATGTTTCAACTTGTTGTTTGCTTTCAAAGCGGTCAGTAACGAGGGGAATCGTCCGCTGCTCTTGGGCAAAGTAGCTATCGGGGCGCGGCGTTCCAAACACATCGTAGGCCAAACCGGTGCTGACAAACAGCCAGCCAGCAATAAACAGTGCCGGAATAGTGATGCTATGAATCACCCAATAGCGGACGCTTGTAATAATGTCGGAAAATGGTCGTTCTCCTGTCGTTCCAGCCACGTTGAGATGCCTCCAAAGTGTCAAAAAAGCAAATGGTACTATCCATGATACGCAAGTAAGGGAATCCTCACAATCGGATCTTTTTACCCTCATGCCTAAGCTAACCCAAACTCTTGTAGAGCAGGCCAAAAATTACGATTTTCATGGCCAGGTTGGCTCAGTTTCACGAGGGCAAAGCGTTGTAAATCAGTCAGCGCCGCCCATTTTTCTGTTGTGAGGGTGTGGTGACTGACGGTTGTCAACTGCTGCTGTACGGTATTGGGAATTTCACTAGTGACCTGCCACACAAAGGTGTCAGGCACCTCCAGATCATTGGGGGGAGCACCATGGCTTTGGGTAACCCACTCCCGCAGTTGCTCTCGATAGTGTTCCTTTTCTGCAGGGCGATCGCAGGGTGTGCTAACCAGCCATTGCCGCTGTTCGTGGGATAGCTGATGCCAGTGAATTAGCTTGAGCTTCACGCCACAGAGATCGAGCTTGTAGCGAACAATCATGGGAATACATCGCAAGGAGGCAGTAAACTCGGCCTCAAAATCAAAGAAGCAAGACATTACCAGACGCTCTCGATAAAAACCGATCTTCTCCCCCAAGGCAGGGGATTCCTAAAACTCACGCTTTAGGGTGCTGATTGTTTCCATTATCACGCCCCAGTGGTGCCTAGGAGGGTACGCATCGCCTGACGGATCACCGCTGCATCGACTGGGGGTTGCCATGGATTTCCGGCGCGGTGCCTCTATCAAGGGTTTGATTGAGTACATCAGGAATCAAGAAAAGCCGTCCTGAAGGACGGGGCTTGCATCGCAATGGGTTTGGTCACCTCGGCGATCGCGGTAACCTCCGCAGCAGTGTCCTCTCGAATCACCATAGGACGACTCATCAGAGCACCAAGCAGCTAGCACGACGTATCCTTGCGACGTTTGGGGGAGTGCCTGTACCAACGGGGAGCTAAATATCAAAGCGATAGCGCACAGCTCCAGTTTCTGGATCGTTAAACACGGTTGCGTAGCCTACTCGCTGTGCTTCGAATAATAGCTCTTCAATCGTTTGGGCATCAAGTTGGGTATATAGGGCTGCTTGGGCAGCAGAGAGCACTCCACCATGATCTTTAGCGGCTTGGAGAAGACGGAGCATTGGGCTAGGGGTGTCTTCGGTGAGCCACTCCTGCGACCGGAGATAGCGTCCCCGCAAGTACGTATTGCGGTGAGCAACCATACCCGGAATTAAAACTAAGTCTAAGAACTGCCCAACGCCACAAAAGCCAAAGGTGATTAAGTACAAAACACCCATAATTGGCTGGCCGACGTAAAACCGCTGGATGCCACAGAGACCAAATAAACTCAAGCACCACAGGAGATAGGCAACCCATACCTTCAAGAAGTGAGGCTGGGGCACCCCTTGACTTGATTGCGGTGTGTTTTGGTAGTGCAGTGTTTGCGGCATTTTTACGTCACTGATGCATCCATAAACTATCTTAACGACTTAGCTAAATCGGCGGGAAGTTCCGTACTGTATGTGTGAATTGTGTTTACTCAACGAAGATGAGTGTCGGGGGTAGGTGACACCGGACATCCCCATCCTCAGAACAGAAGCCGGATCAACGGCTGCGCTCCATTTCAAGACGATAGCGATTTTTCTTTGTAGTTTGAATCTCTTGGATCACGAGTCTGCCTTTACCTCGAATGGTGATGAGGTCGTTCACTTTGACGGCATACCGGGGGTGCTGCACAACGTGCCAGTTGACGCGCACCATACCACTGCTAATCCATTCACTTATTTTGCTACGGGAGAGGCCAAATCCGGCTGAGGCAACGGCATCGAGGCGCATCAAATGGCAATAGGCGGGTTCATAGAGGGGGGTCAAGACGTTGTAGTTGTTCGGCATAGCGAATAGCAGAGCGAACTTTGCTATCGCTAGAAAGGAGGCTGATCAGCCAACCATGCCTTGTTCCTCTGCCAAGTAACCTGCCCAAGGTGGCACTGGCGTCCCGTTCGGATACATGGCGATGGTTGAGGTGCACAAGTCCTTCAATACCTGCACACCTATAAAATTCCCGAGGTGGATTGTCGAGCAGCCTTTGTTGAGCGCTATGGCGATCGCCCTGTTGCGGCACACGTTTCCTAGTCTAAGAAGGCTAAGAACCTGAACTAGGGCAATCGGGTTTGAGCGCGGTCGCGGCAATGAGAATGCCAAGGACAGCCAGTGCCGCCATCAGGTAAAAAAGCGGTGTGTAGCTGCCTAGCGCATCCCGCAGTTGGCCACTAACTAAGGTTCCTAGCAGTGCTCCAACCCCATAGGCAGTAAAGACTAAGCCATAATTTTTGGCGTAGTCTGCAGGGTTAAAAAGGCGCAGTGTAAAGGTTGGTGCCATGGCTAGCCACGCTCCTAAAGAAAACCATAGCAACGAAAAAGCGCTCCAAAACAACCATTGATGCCCCGTCTCGGCGCGAGTCATCATCACAGAGGCGGCTAACGTACAACCAAAAGTAACCATAGCTACATAGCTAGGGCGAAAGTGATCCGCCAGCCACCCCATCAAGGGACGGCTAAGACCGTTAAACACAGCGAACAGCGATACACTGGCAGCGGCTGCCGTTGGGCTTAACCCAATTACTTCTTGGGCGATCGCCCCAGAAATGCCAATACTGCTAAGGCCAATAAAAGTTCCCAAGGCATAGCAACTCCATAATCCGTAGAAAGACGGACTTTTGAGCACCCGTGTGGGGTAGGAAGTCTCAACAGCAGTTGCATAAGCTGGGGCTACGCGTCCTTGCCATGCAGGCGGTGGAAACACCATCCAGAGGGCACAAACAGCAATAATGAGACCAAAGATTACCCCAAGAAGCTGGAGGGCAGTGCGAACGCCGAGTGCTTGAATCAGGCTATTGGCCAAGGGAGCCGTAATCAGAGGAGATAAGCCAAACCCCACAATGGTTGACCCCACCGCTAACCCCTTGCGATCTGGGCACCATGCAGCCACCACTGCCATGGGCACCCCATAGACGATACCCACGCCTGTACCTGCAATCACCCCATAGCTAAGGGTCAGCGTGAGGGCTGAGTTGGCCACACTGGCACCAACATATCCAAGCGCCACCAAGATGCCGCCAATAAGCGTAATGACACGACTTCCCCATCGAAGTAAATAACAACCGGTAATGGGCATAAAGGTGGCATAAAACACTAGGGTAGTGGCGTAAGGTAATAAACTGGCAGTCGTATTCAGTTGTAGTTCCTGAGCTAGGGGTGCACGGAAAATGCTCCAGCTATAGACAGTGCCCAGACACAGCAGGATTAGCATCCCCATGGGAATTAGGAACCAGCGACCCCGTTGCGCAGGCAGGCCAAAAAGTTTCACAGAAGACATTGACACCTCACAAAAGAACAAGCTGAAACTCTCCCACTTTAGTTCCAGGAGGAAAGCTCTTTGGTCAACTTTAGTTGTGTTTAGTTGTGCGCTGGAACTGCCAACAACAGAAACCGCCTAGCGTTGCTGAATAGACGTATGACTTTCGGGTTTGAGTCTTTTGCCGCCCTCACCCTAGCCCTCTCCCAAAGGAGAGGGAACAAGACTCTTAGCTTCCTTTTCCCTGGGGAGAAGGGTTGGGGATGAGGGAATTCATAGCTACATTCAGCAGCACCCTTCCGATTATGCTGGCCTACAACCTCTATAACTATTTGGTATTCCGTGGCTAGGTGGTTGCCTAGAGGCCTCTCCCAATTTGGTAAGCTAGGGAATGCCCTTTAAGACCCACTGATGCTATGGCCACTTCCACTAGCTTTGATCTCGATGCCCTCAATCAACAGTTCGAGGGCGCACACCCCCGTGACATTCTGGCTTGGGCTGTGGCGGCCATTCCCCAGGGATTGGTACAAACCAGTGCGTTTAATGTCGATGATGTCATGATCACAGACTTGCTGTACCGCGAGTTGCAGCCTMCCCCCGCCGTGCCTGTGCTCTTTTTAGATACGCTCCACCACTTTCCGGAAACCCTTGAGTTTGTCCAAAAAGCTAAGGACACCTACCAGCTTGACCTGCATACCTACAAAATTCGCGAGGTGGATAGTCGAGCAGCCTTTGCTGAGCGCTATGGCGATCGCCTGTGGGAAACCAATGTAGAGCAATTCCATTACCTAACAAAAATTGAACCTTTGCAGCGGGGCCTAGCTGAACTGAACACCGTTGCTTGGATTACCGGGCGGCGGCGCGATCAGGCCGTGACCCGGGCTGACATGCCCTACGTGGAACGGGATAAAGACGGTCGCCTCAAAATCAATCCATTGGCCGCTTGGACACGCAAGCAAACTTGGGCTTACGTGGCAGAGCACCATGTCATCTACAATCCTCTGCATGATCGTGGCTATGCCAGTATTGGCGATGAACCCTTAACCACACCGGTGGGGGAAGGGGAAGACGAGCGCGCTGGCCGCTGGCGCGGCATGGGCAAAACGGAGTGTGGTATTCACCTCTAGCCCTATGTACTTTCAGGATATTATTGCTACCCTGCATCAATTTTGGGCAGCTCAGGGATGCCTGATTGTGCAGCCCTACGATGTGGAAAAAGGGGCGGGCACCAAAAGCCCCCACACATTTCTGCGCGCCCTTGGCCCTGAGCCGTGGTCGGTGGCTTACGTTGAACCCTGCCGACGACCGGCAGATGGTCGCTATGGCCAAAATCCTAACCGCTATCAGTACTACTATCAGTACCAAGTGCTGATTAAACCTTCTCCCGATCGCATCCAAGAGATCTATTTAGACTCCCTGCGCGCCCTTGGTATTCGCCCGGAAGATCACGATATTCGCTTTGTGGAAGACAACTGGGAAGATGCGGCAGTTGGCGCGTGGGGGGTGGGCTGGGAGGTGTGGCTAGACGGCATGGAAGTGACCCAGTTTACCTATTTTCAGCAGTGTGGCGGCCTCGATTGTCGGCCGGTTTCCATTGAAATTACCTACGGGCTGGAACGGTTGACAATGTACCTGCAGGAGGTGGATGCGATCGCCGACATTCGCTGGAATGAAACCCTCACCTATGGTGATGTTCATCTCCAGGGGGAAATTGAACAGTCCACCTATAACTTTGAAGCGGCGGATCCGGAACGCCTATTTGCGCTATTTAGTCTTTACCAGCAGGAGGCAGAGCAATTACTGGACAAGCAGTTGGTGCTACCGAGCCTAGACTACGTGCTGAAGTGTTCCCATACCTTTAACCTCTTAGATGCTCGGGGGGTGATTTCGGTGGCGGAACGCACCCGCTATATTGGCCGTATTCGTAGTTTGGCGCGACGGGTTGCCCAAGCCTATGTTCAACAACGGGAGGCCTTAGGATTTCCACTGCTCAGACAGGCTGCCGCCGCTTAACCTGCTCAGGAGAGACTCCCATGGGTCAATCGTTGCTGCGCTGGCACCCCCTAGGGCTGTGTGCCTGTTTAGTTGTGCTTTTACCGGCTTTGGCGGCGGATGTACCCCGCTTTTTGAGTCCGCGCCAGTTTTGGGGGCAGTTAGTGTATCGAGTCACCCCCCTCAAACCTGAGAAAGTGGTGGCGCTCACCTTTGATGATGGTCCGTGGGGCGACTCCACCCGCAAGCTGCTCAGCATTCTCAAAGAGCATAATGTCAAAGCCACGTTTTTTGTGGTGGGTAAGCATTTACTGATGTATCCTGATCTGACTGCGGAGATTGTCAAGGCGGGGCATGCGGTGGGCAACCACAGTTGGAGCCACGCCTACACCCCTGTTGCTCCAGAGGTGGCAAAACAGGAAATTGAAAATACCTCTGCCCTAATTGCTAAACAAAGTACCGCCCAAACCCGTTTATTTCGCCCTCCGGGGGGGCATCTGGAAACGGGGTTAGTGGCCTATGCCAAATCCAAGAACTATGCCATCATCATGTGGTCAGTGGATACCCACGATACTAAGCCGAATACAACCGCCGCACAGATTGTTGAGCGCACCCTAAACGACGTGAAACCTGGTGCCATTATTTTGCTCCATGATGGCGGGGGCGATCGCGCCGTTACCCGTGCAGCTCTCCCCACCCTGATTCGCCGCCTCAAAGCGCAGGGCTATCGCTTTGTCACGGTGCCGGAACTGCTGGAATTAGCTGTTAAAGCGCCGCCACCTCCCCCTCAACCGACAGTCCCGCCGGAGTTCAGCCCCCCATTGCCCCAAAAGCCACCCCCAGATCCGGCGGTTAGTGAAAATCCACCGACCCAGACCCCACCTGTTACCCCCTAGGGAGAGGATTGCTTGATACTCCCCATGCCTAAAGGCAGGGAATTCTTGAGCGAGTCCACAAAGAAACCCTCAAAGGCCTTATCCATGCACCCCTACCAACTCCCCTAAGACATACTCCCAAGGTTGTTGCTACTTTTCTGAGGATGTTAGCCGCTCCATTACAGTCGGCATTGATATACAGGTTTTGACCAGTCCTATACAACCCTCTCTTAACTCTTTTGCCTGATGCACTCCACGTTTGCCGACATGACGACACACCGGGCTAGTTTCACAGCCCAGTCCTTACGCTGACGTTGGACTGTTCGGTGTTTTCTTCCCAGTCTAAGCCTTGCTTTGGCTCGATTTTTTGACCCCTCTTGTTTGCGAGATAGACGGCGTTGTTCCCGTTTTGCCCTTCACTTTTTGCTTGCAGTTGTTACAGAAGCGAGAAATCGCTGACCACGCTCATTCGGCCAGCGAGTTGAGTTTTTTCGCCTAAGGATACTCTTTGGCTAAAACTCGGCAGTATTTGTTGAGGTCAGCCGTGCGTTTGCCTTGCCCGTCCATCCAGTAGCGAAGCGCTTTGTTGCGAACAAAAAGACCCGTCCGCAGCGCTTGATCGAGCTGCTGATACTGGTCTTGAGTTCCTTGCAACTTGGCGTTGCAGACGAGCATTTTATCTACCCAAATCTGGGATAGTTGTACCACAAGTTGATTGATCGTCTCAGGGAGATTGACTCCCCCAAACCCCCACATGCTGATAATGGTGGCTAAAGCCACTATCGACTTATCTCCATAGCTAAAGCTAGGGGCTTGCGTCTCGTTTTTCGGTCACTACGTTCCCACGGAGGAACGGCAAACCACCCTCGATTGTTAGCCCCGGGTGCAGGCTTGGCCAAAGGTGCGGCGCGGCATGGGATGCCGAAAGTGAAATAGAAAGGCATTTTGACGCAGATCCCGTGGCTCGGGGGCACGCTCCCAAAGGGTTTCATAAAAGAAAAAGGAAACGCCAAAGCCTGACTGTTGAGCTGCCTCCACCTTCGCATCCACCAGTTGAATGGGGACGGGGTTCGTGCGCAACCCCGTAAGCACGCCCACCGCCGTGGGAATTTTCGCCTGTGCTTGGAGCAGTTCCGGTCGAGCCAGTTGCTGGACAAAGCTCGGGAGATTGTAACGATAGACTTGTACTACTACTTCATCGGGAATCCCTTGAGCAACCCACTGCGGCCAGTCCTGTAGAAAACTCTGGTAAGCCGTAGGCAAGGTGGTGGGCGATACTGAGAAAATGGCATAGGGAAACTCCTGCTTCACTCGCTGGCGCAGGCTTTTGACAAAGGCGGTGAGTTTATCGGCACGCCAGCGCATCCATGCCTCATCGCGGGGGTTTGCTGGGACTGGTTTTTTAGTTTCCTGTTCGTAGAGACGGCGGGTGTAGGCATCATAGCCGAATTCCGTCGGCAGACTCAGGTGATCGTCAAACTGAATACCATCCACAGGGTACTGACGCAACACCTCTAGGACAATATTGGTGAGAAATGACTGCACTTCAGGATGTAGTGGGTTGAGCCAAGCCACCTCCCCTGCAGCAGTGAGGCGGGTGGTCTCGCCATTGACCCCTTGGGTCAGCCAATCGGGGTGGGCGATCGCCAGCTCTGAGGTTTCCGGCACCATGAAGCCAAATTCAAACCACGGAATCACTAAGAGATTGCGGCAATGGGCTTGTTCTGTGAGTTCCCGAAGAATGTCGTAGCCCTGTACCCCTTGCAGCACAAAGGGTTGAATCCCTAAATGAGTGGCCGTTGCGCTTGGAAAGCTGACATAGCCGGAATTCCAAACCACTGGATAGAGGGTATTAAAATTCAGGCGTTGCAAATCGTTGAGCGCCGCTTCGAGACGGGGGCGATCGCGCAACATGGGCATATCGTTGGCGGTTAACCACACGCCACGAATTGGTGCCATGCCCTGAGCCTGTAGGGGGAGGAGCCTCCAGCACAGACCAAGGCAAAGCAGACAGAGGAACAGCCAAAGCCGATAGTGACGACGCACCATAGGGTTACAGCGCAAGGGGGCGTAGCTGCCCTGCCTCCAGTGCCATGATTTGGGTGCAAACGCTCTGCAAGAAGGGGACATCGTGACTGATAATCATTCCTGGTGTCTCATTCTGCTGCAAAAAGGCTGTTAGGGCTTGACAACTCCGACGATCTAAAAAGGCGGTGGGTTCATCGTACAAGATGACGTGGGGGCGCATGGCCAATATACCGGCGATCGCCACCATCCGTTTTTCGCCACCCGAGAGTTGATGGGGCACGCGCTGCGCTAAATGAGTGGTCTGGGTAGCCGCTAATGCCTCTGCAACCTGCCTGTGCACCGCTGCTGGAGGGACACCTAAGTTTTGCGGACCAAAGGCCACATCCTCCGCCACGGTTGCACCAATGAGTTGATCCGCAGGATTTTGCAGCACCACCCCCAACTGTGGCTGAAATTGACCGGCAACGACAGGATGGCCGCAACAGTGAATACTTCCCTGCTGCGGGGACAGCACCCCCGCACACAGCAGCAACAGGGTTGTTTTACCGCAGCCATTATCGCCAATAATCCCGAGGCGATCGCCAGCCGTAATTTGCAAATTCAGCCCTTGCAGCAACGGCTCAGCGGCAGTGTAGGCAAAATGCAAATTCCTGATCTCTAGGAGGGCAGCCACCCGAGTTACCTTGCAATGGGTTTAGAGGGTCAAGGCTTGGGGGTTTGTTTCAATTAGCTTTGCTAAATCCCGTAGAAAGGCCGCCGCATCGGCACCGTAAATCACCCGATGATCACAGGTGATATTCACCTTCATTTGCCGCTTCACCCCCAACAGACCCTCCTCGGTGGCCACGACCGTGGGTTGCGAGGCACCCACCGCCATAATTGCGCCTTGCCCAGGCGTGAGAATGGCATCAAAACTATCAACTCCAAACATCCCTAAGTTAGAGAGGCTGAAGGTACCGCTGTTGTACTCCTCGGGTTGCAGTTGCTTAGCCCGAGCGCGCTCCACAAGGTCTTTCCAAGTGCGCGAAAGGGTATAAATATCAATCTGATCGGCATTTTTCAGCACAGGAGTAATCAAACCGCCACCGGGCATGGCCACCGCCACCGCTACGTTAATGTCCTGCCGGTATTGAATCCCTTGCTCGGTATAGTACGCATTCATAATGGGGTGCTTTTGCAGCGTTAGGGCGATCGCCTTGGCCAAGAGTGCTGTCATCGTCACCCCCTTGGACTTAATCTGCTGGTAGAGCCGATCCAAGGCATCGGTGGTAATGGTGTAAGCCACATGAAAGTCTGGAATCGCCAAGCTGGCAACCATATTCCGCACGACCGCATTTTGCAGTGTGGTCAGGGGCACCAGATCCTCCTTGGCCACCACAGGGGCGGTGGGAGCAGCCATAGGCGATGAGGTCACCGCAGGCGCAACAACGGGTGCAGGTGCTGTACCGATGAGTGCTTCCACATCTGCTGCGGTAATCCGCCCCCTGGGACCTGTGCCCTTCAGGGTTTTCAGATCAATGTTATGCTCTTTCGCCAACTTGCGGGCACGGGGGGAAGCCACAACCCGCGCCGCAGGGACAGTGGCAACCGCTACAGGGGCTGAACTGGTCTGCGGGCTGCCATTACTCACGGCGGCTGCTGTGGGAGTGCTGGCCGGAGTGGCGGAGTGTGCCTTCGCTTTTGCCTCTGCAATTTCCGCTTCTGTTTCCGCCACTAAACCAATTGTGGAGCCAACAGGAGCGGTCTCACCAGCGGGCACTGTAATCACCGCCAAGTAGCCGTCATAGAACGACTCCACATCCATATCAGCCTTGTCAGATTCAACAATTAAGACCGTTTCGCCCTTGGCTACCTTATCGCCCGGGGACTTGAGCCACGAGACAATTTTGCCTTCTGTCATGGTGGAGCTTAAAGCGGGCATAAACAGTTCACGAATCATAGAGGCTGTATCCTTGTTCTTCGGCAATGATGGGTGATGACTCAAACATTAAGCTTAGGCTAGAGGGTGCCGCGAATCTCTTCAATGACACCATCGCGCATCAAAATTTCCACTTGCATTTTTTGGATCAGGTTATCCCCTTTGGTGACGTAAAAGAAATTATCGACTTGACCCTGATCGACTTCCTGCCCGTCTTCTAGGCGTTGTACTTGATCCAATTGCTGTAGGATAGTATTTTTCTGCTGCAAGAGTTGGGCTTTCTGGTTGTTGGCCTGGGTCTGTACCTCTTGGATGCGGGCATTGACTAAGTCTTGGGCTTCCCCAGTTTTGCGCAGCTCGCCTATCACTTGCTGCAACTGCAAGTCTAATTGTTGAATTTGAATGTCAACTTGATTGAGTTGCGCCTGTAATTGCCGCTGGGCATCTTCTTTCCAAAGGGGGGTTACGACTGCTTTGACTGAAATTTGCCGCCGCAGGAGCAGTTTAGTGTCCATAGGATCTGTCATGTACGTCACTCAAACATGCCGTTAATCATATCGTGGTAGCGATCGCTCACAACATGTCGGCGAATTTTTAGGGTTTGGGTTAACAGGCCATTCTCTATAGTAAAGGGTTCGAGAATAAAGCGAAATGTGGCGATGCGATCATCAGGTCGGTAGCCCGGACGGTTTTGCACTTCCCGCAGCAGTTCGTGGCGGTACAGGTCTTGAACCACTTTACTCTCAAGGGTGATGAGTTCACCGACTCCTTGGGGACTGGGGCGATCGGGAAGTTGCAGGCGGTACCCTTTGGCGGTGGCCCACTGCTCTAGGGCATCTAGATTCGGGACAATCAAGGCACCTAAGGCTTTTTGGTCTTGCCCCACTAACATAATCTGATCGATATAGGCACTGCGCAGGCAGGCATCCTCCACCGGCTGAGGCTCAATATTTTCACCGTTGCTCAGAACAATTGTGTCTTTTTGCCGCCCGGTTAGCACCAGATCGCCATTGGCCGTCAGATACCCCAGATCCCCCGTATCAAACCAGCCCTCGCTGTCTAGAACCTTGGCAGTTGCCTCAGGTTTGTTGTAGTAGCCTTTCATCACCTGCGGCCCTTTGGCCAGTACTAACCCCTTTTGGCCAAATGCCATCTGAGCTTTGGTGTCTGGGTCAACTTTAATGGCAGTATTGGGAATAGGGCGACCCGCAGACCCCCGCAGGTTGGCCCAATAACGCCGCGCTGTTAAGACGACGGCTGTTTCAGTGAGGCCGTAGCCAACCAAAACCTCTAGACCAATCACTTCATAAAAGGTGTCCAAATGGGGAGCCAAGGCACCCCCACCACTAATAATTTGCTTAATTTCACCGCCGGTGGCCTCACGGATTTTGCGGTACACCTTCGCTTCGCCAAGCCGGTATAGGGGCTTCAGCAGCGCTGTTTGCAGCCGTGCGACAAATTTTTCCCAGCCGGTTGGGTTGGGGTTGGTTAAACTCAGTCCCGTAAGGAGTCGCCGTTGGAGGACGTATTGGCGACCCACACTGAGGAAAAACTGCGCTAGTCGCCGCTTCTTGGCGGGGGCATCCCGCAGTTGTTTTTGCACCCCTTCGTAAAACCCTTCCCAAATGCGGGGCACGGCAATCATGTAGTGGGGTTTACAACGTTTGAGGTCATTTTTGAAGTGGCGCAAGTTGGTGTAGGTTTGGGTACAACCCGCTGCAAATAAAAAATACTCTGCCACCCGCTCGTAGGCGTGCCAGATGGGCAAAATACTCAAGGTGCGATCGCCAACATTGGGTTGCACAATGGCCCAGAGGTTCACAATCTGACTCAGCAGACCACCGTGGGTGACCATAACTCCTTTGGGTTGACCCGTGGTGCCGGAGGTGTACATCAGGGTTGCCAGATCCGTGGGGGCGATCGCCACTGTGCGCACCGTACCGTACTGCCCTTCATTAAACACTTGGCTAAAGTTGAGGAGCCGTAGGGCGAACCCCTCCAGTTCTGGGGATTCTGTACTGAGCAGCACGACCGTTCTAACCATTGTTTCCGCTAACCCCGCCTGCAATTTTTGCAGGGTGGCAAGGTTTTCCACTAACAGCAGGGTTGAGCCACTATCGCGCAAAATATAAAGGAGTTCCTGCGCGTCGGCAGTGCCACTGCGGACAACATTAATGGCACCGGCCATCATACTCCCCTGATCAGCAATCAGCCAGCGGGGGCTATTGTCGGCAAACAGGGCAACGCGATCGCCATGTATAACCCCTAGGGCTTGCAGTCCTGCCGCAAAGCGTTGAATGCGTTGATAGAGTTCACTGTAGGTAATGCAGGTCGCGGGCTCTTCGTAGGGGGCATCGAGGGCGATCACATCTCCATGGCGCTGCGCCAACAATGGCCAGAGTTCCGGCAGGGCTTGGAGAGTTTTGTAGGGTAAAAAGTGATCCGGTAGCGAGGCATCCCCCACTAATCCCGTCACCGGAGTATAAGTATAGGCTGCCGTCGTCATCTCCCTCCCTCCAGATGCCTCATAAAGATAATAAATCGTCAATGCCGTAGCTAACGCAGTTTCAGGAATTTCAATGCGAAACTATACATGTTGGTGTGCCTTGCTTTACTGAAGAACTATGCTGCCCTTTGTGCTTGCCTCTGCTTCCCCTGCTCGCCGTCAACTGTTGCAACAAATTGGCATCGAGCCGATTGTCCAGCCCAGCCATTTTGATGAATCAGTGATTCAGGCAACAACCCCCACAGAACTGGTGCGCCTGTTGGCACGCTGTAAAGCGGAGACCATTGCCCACACCTACCCACCCCCTGCGGTGGTTCTAGGCTGTGACTCCGTGCTGGTGATGGATGGCAACATTTATGGTAAGCCCGCTTCAGCGGCAGAGGCGATCGCCCGTTGGCAGCGAATGCGCGGTCAAACTGGCGAGCTGTTAACGGGGCATGCCCTCATCGATGTAACTCACGGATACACCAGCGTCGAAGTGGAAACAACCCAAGTCACCTTTGCGCAGGTGAGCGATGCGGAAATTACGGACTATGTGATGTCCGGTGAACCCTTGGCCTGTGCTGGTTGCTTTGCCTTGGATGGCCGGGGGGGAGCCTTTGTGGAAAAAATCATTGGCACCCCTAGTAACGTCATTGGCCTGAGCTTGCCCTTGCTGCGGCGGATGCTGGCTCGTATGGGGKATGCCCTGACGGATTTTCGCCCCCCATGCATCTAGACAATGCTGTCGAATTGACCTATGCTAAGAGATTGCGAGTTAAGGAACTGTCATGAACGCCCAAGACATTATTCGCTCAATTGAAGCGGAGCAACTAAAAGATGACTTGCCCGTGATTCATGTGGGCGATCGCGTCCGGGTTGGGGTGAAAATTCAAGAAGGTGGCAAAGAGCGGGTTCAGCCCTACGAAGGGGATGTCATTGCCATGCGCAATAGTGGCATCAACCGCTCTATCACGGTTCGGCGCGTTTTTCAAGGCGTGGGTGTTGAGCGGGTTTTTTTACTGCACTCACCGCGAATTGATAGTATTAAGGTAGTGCAGCGGGGTAAAGTTCGGCGGGCGAAGCTCTACTACCTGCGCAATTTGGTGGGTAAAGCAGCGCGGATCAAAGCACGATTTGATCGGCCACTTTAAATACCTTTAGTCTTGCGTCCTTAGTTCAGTTGGTAGAACGTCGGTCTCCAAAACCGGATGTCGGGGGTTCGAGTCCTCCAGGGCGCGTTAATTTTTTACGCAGGGGTATAAGCGTAAGGTAACAAGGTTCTGTAACTGCTGAGCGAGGCGATAGGCTTGCTGCTCATAAAGTTCCAAGGTAATAGCGGCAGGGAGTTGCTCAATAAAGGCACGCGATCGCGGCAAGGGGAGGCCAGTAATTTTAGTAATTAAGTTGCCGATTTCTAAGGCAACTTCAGTATTGCGAGGGGCATCTAGCCAGAGTCGCCACGATCGCCGCGGTGCTAATGCTCCCTGTTCAATCCGCCGCAGTCCTTGAATCGTTGCTAAAATCACCAAGCGATCGCCCACGGTGAGTTGGAGCATATCACTGGGTAAACATTGCTGAGTGCCCTCACCACCGAGGAGTTGTTCGTGGCGATTGTAAAACACGGGTACCACGCCATAGCCGTAGGCAACCTCGCCGATGAGTTTGCCCACCAGTGTATCGCCGGCGGTGATGGTATAGTCGGCAATTAAAACCGTTTGCTGATCAATTTGAAACAAGCCCAACATCGTTTCGCCAAAGGCAGCGCCAGCAAAGGCTTCGGCAGCAAGGGCATAGGCGCACAGCGGCTGAGCATGGGGCAGTAAATCGTGGAGATCGCTACTGAGAATGGGGTCGTAAATGCCAACCACTAACCCTAGGGGAGGGCTTCGTGTTTCGGTGATTTGCCGCGCAATGAGAGCCGCTTCCAAGTTCAGCATTTGATCCGCCGTGGTGAGCACTATACTTTTGGCCGTCTCAAGACGGGTGTCGGAGAGTTTTTCGATGGGGCTGCCTAGGACAACGGGTAACTCTGGAAAGGCTTTGGCCTCCTCTGCGTGCTCGACTAAGACGAGCAGGGGTTGCTGAAAGGTTTGTAGCAAGCGAACAACTGCTTCACCAATTTTGCCTAGCCCGACCACAATCACATGGTTGGCGGTGGGTAAGGGTGGCCGTGGCCGCAGAAAGTCAAAGCGAGCCTGCAGCAGTTTTTCGGCTAGCAGACCTAAAACGCCCAAAATAAAGAGCAAACTAACAATGGCAATGAGAATACAGATTAGCAACAGCCATGGCGGAATGGGGTCATCCTCTAGGCCGCCAAAGACATCGCTAAACCCCCCTAGCAACAGAATAAACCCAGCGGTAAATGCCTTCTGCCAACTGATACCTTCAACGTTATAACGCAGCAACAGAGTGGTTAGCAGCCACAGGCCACTGCCAATACACAGGCCGCTAAAGATGAGTTGGCGGGAGCGATCGCCGTGAATCCACTGCCAAGACTGCCTTAAGCGCGCTGGGCAAGACTGAACCTGCTCAATCCACCGTTGCCATTGAGACTGGGGTGGTGGAGCCGGGGGCTTGATGCTCTCCACCCGCTCAATCCAAATGGGGCGATCGCCCAGTTGCAACACCTGATCCGGTGGCCAATGGTAAAACAGACGGTTGGGCCAAAGGGGCTGAAACACTGAAGGAGAGGGATGACTGGCCTTGATAGCAATTAAGCGTTGTTGGCGTTTGTGGAAGCGATAGGTAGGAAATCCGTAGAAGCGATCCGCTGGGGTGGCAATCTGATGTTGTAACACCCGAAATTGCTGCCCCTCGATCGTAAACGCTGCCAGAATCTCGTCTTCAAGAGCAGCAAGGGCAAAGGCAGGCGCAGGGAGCTCCGTGGGGTTCAATGCCACAAAGCTACCTAACTTTTGCTGGAGTAGCGCATTCAGGTTATCCCGACCAGAGCGAACGACTAAATGCACCGTCGGATTCAATCGCCGCGCCACAATAGCGGTGGCAATATTCGTGGCCTCATCGCTGGTCACGGCCAACAGCGCACGGCACTGATCAATGCCCGCTGCGCGGAGCACCTCGTCTTGGCGGCAATCACCCGTCAGGATAGTATCGCGCAACCGCTCGCGCAGATGGGGAATATCCCATTCAATGGTTGCGTGACGCTCAACCGCACAAACCTCAATGGCGAGGCGATCGCCCGCAAACTGCAACAAACTCTGAATGCAAAACTGCCCTAGGGTACCCAAACCACAGACAATAAAGCGATCTGGCGGCACGGCTGCTGCCATTTGAGCAGGGGGAGCTGATGCTTCTGTAGCAGAGGTCGCTGACCACGCCTGAGCCCAGTAGGGAAAAGGCTGGCTAGGTGCAGCCACAACAATCCCCAGAGACGTGATGCTAGACTTCGACCACTGCCCCCAAACGCGATTGCCCCATGCCTGAATCGTCGCCAGATCTAGATTTAGCCCCTCAATCCATACACCGAGGTGGCGATCGCCCTCATCAATGAACCACACTGCCCGCTGCCCCAACAGGTGTTGCAGTTGCTGATCGATGATCTGGGGCAAACTTGCCATAGCCCGTTTACACGCTTACATCAGCCGCGAGACCAAGTCTTGGCGATCAATCCCCTTGCCAATCACCACCAATCGCGTGTGCTGGGATTCGTGGGGCTGCCACAGGCGATCGTAGAACACCTCCAACCGCTGACCCACCCCCTGCACCACCAGTCGCATCGGCTTCCCCTCAATTGCCGCAAAGCCCTTGATGCGGTAGATGTCGGGTTCCTTTAACAGGCGCTCAAGGGACTGGCGTAAACCATTGAGGTCGCAACATCCCATCTCTAGGCAAACCGCCGCAATCTCCTCATCATGATCATGCTCCGCCTCACCATCGTGGTGGCTAGGTCGCTGCCCTAAATCCTCCTCAACCGCTGCATTAAACCCAAGAAGTAACTCTGTCGGCACCTGCCCGTGGCTAGCCGCAATGACCTTAATGCGCGAGGGCAGTTGGGCTTGCAGGCTCTCAACAAGGTGCTGAGGTTGACCTGCTGCTAGCTGATCGGTCTTGGTCAGAATCACTAAATCGGCACAGGCCAGTTGATCGTTAAAGAGTTCGTCTAGAGGCGTGTCATCGTGCTGCAAACTCTCATCTGCGGCCTTTTGGGCAAACAGTGCCTCCACATCGGCACTCACTTGTCCAGCGGCGAAGGCGAGTCCATCCACCACCGTCACCACGCCATCTACCGTGGCAGCATGGCGTACCTCTGGCCAACGAAACGCCATCACCAAGGGTTTGGGTAATGCCAAACCGGAGGTTTCAATGACAATGTGGTCAATTTGCTGCCGCCGTTGCAGCAACGCCTGCATCGTTGGCAAAAATTCATCCTGTACCGTGCAGCACAGACAGCCGTTGGTCAGCTCCCAAATCCCAGCCGTTTCGCCACAGCACGACTCTAGCAGGTCGCCATCAATCCCCACATCCCCAAACTCATTGACAATCACCGCAATCCGTCTGCCCTGGGCATGGCTGAGCAGATGACGAATCAGAGTGGTTTTGCCGCTACCTAAAAAGCCAGTAATGATCGTTACAGGAATCTTTGCCGCCATTAAAAGACCTCAACCTGTGGGTAGGCGTTGACGTGGTGTGCCCCTTCGCCACAGGTGCGCGGGGTTGGAAACAGTTTTTCCGGATTGGCGAGCCGCTTCGGATCAAAGGCTGAGCGCACCTGCTGCATGGTTTCTAGATCCGCTGGGCTGAACATTTCAGGCATGAAACAGGCTTTGTCACTACCAATGCCATGCTCGCCGGAAATACTTCCTCCCAAGCGCACACAGAGCTTGAGAATTTCCCCTCCAAGAGCTTCGACCTCAGCAAGGGCACCGGGCACGGCTTGATCGTAAAGAATCAGAGGATGCAAGTTGCCATCCCCCGCATGGAAGACGTTGGCAATGCGGTAGCCGCTGCGCTGACTCAGTTGCTCAATTTCCTTAAGAACGGTAGCTAATTGACTGCGGGGAATCACGCCATCCTGGACAAAATAGTTCGGACTCAGGCGACCCGCAGCTGCAAAGGCGGCTTTGCGACCTTTCCAGAGGCGTAGGCGTTCCTCGGCGGCGGTAGCAATCCTGACGTGGCGCGCCCCTTGAGCATAACAAATCTGTGACACTCGCTCTTGGAGGACGGGCACTTCTGCCTCTAGGCCATCCACTTCCACCAAAAGCACCGCCCCAGCATCCCGGGGATAGCAATTGGTCGCCACTACGTCTTCAACCGCATTGATGCTGAGGTTATCCATAATTTCCATCCCAGCGGGAATAATGCCAGCACGGATAATGGCAGAGACCGTTTCCCCTGCTGCTTCAATTGTGGTGAAATCTGCCAATAGGACGGCGATCGCCTCCGCTTGCTTCAGAACCCGCAGGCGAATTTCCGTGGCAATTCCCAAGGTTCCCTCAGAGCCAACAAACACACCCGTCAGATCGTAACCGGGCATCTCTGGCACAGCTCCGCCCAGTTCAACAATCTCACCATTGGGCAAGACGACCGTTAGTCCCAAAACATGGTTAGTGGTTACGCCATATTTTAAGCAGTGAACCCCACCAGAGTTTTCTGCGACATTGCCACCGATGGAGCAAATAATCTGACTTGAGGGATCCGGTGCGTAGTAGTAGCCCTGATCGGCAACAGCTTGAGTAACCCAAGCGTTAATGACCCCAGGCTGGACAACAACTTGCTGATTCGCTAGATCCACGTCCAGAATTTGGTTCATGCGGGCGGTAACAATCAGGATGCCATCGGCCAGCGGTAAGGCACCACCCGATAGCCCCGTTCCTGAGCCCCGAGCCACAAAGGGTACACGGTAGCGATCGCATACCTTAAGAATAGCCGCCACCTGCTCGGTAGTGGTGGGCAGAACCACTAACTTTGGCCGTTGGCGATATATGGCTAGGCCATCGCATTCATACACCAAGCTTTCCGACTCATCAGTGATTAGTCCGCTACTGCCGACAATGAGCAGCAGTTCCTCTGTAATGCGTTGCCATGGAGTGGTTTGCACCAGTGTGTTCATTGGCATCCCAGCGTTGGCTGACCCTATCTATTGTGCCAGACGCACCAGACATCCTCAATCAGTTCCAATGAGTGCTCTAAGGCGCAGTGGCTAACCTTGGAACTGCTCTTGCCAACTCGATGGAGAGCTAGTCCTGCAAGAGCGTAAAGATTTATAACCCTTACCCTCCCTTACTGTTAAGAGTTACTGAATTTCTCTAAAGCTGCCAATTTTGAAGTGATAGATTCAGTCTGTAGCTTCTATACGCTCTATATGGTGCGTTTTTGAACCATGAGCCAACATCTTGCTCGTCTCCTCACACCGATCCTAGTAATTTTGAGCACTACGTCAACCGCTTTTGCCTTGCCGCGCGGTGGTTTTGGTGGTGGGCTTGGCGGAGTTCGTGCTCCATCCGTTGGTGCTGAGCGCAACTTCAGTAATCGTTTTGTAGATGTTCATCCCACTGCCAACTGGGATAACCGCGTCAACACGATTGATCCCAATATTCGCAACATTGATAATCGACCTATTAATAGCAGCAATATCAACAGTAATCGCATTAACATTAACAACGCTGGCAACACAATCAACTGGAATCGCAATAACAATGTGATCGTTAATCCTAACTGGAATCGCGGCAATTGGTGGTGGCATGGTGGAAATCCATGGTATCCCAATCCGGCCTATTGGGGGGGTGGATTTTGGGGCAACCTTGCGGTAGGCGTCACCTCAGCGGCTGTGGCGGGTGCGGTTGCTGGCAGCGTCAGTAGCCCGACGGTTGTGGTGAATAGCCCTGGGGGGCAATTGCTCTCTACCTATGGCCTAGTGCAAGTTCCCTGTGGCGGTAGCGTTGTGGTTCTCTATGGCCCCTCAGGCAGTGTCGTGTGTGCCCAACCGACCAGTGCTGTTCCCGCCGGTACCTATACGATTGACAGCAATAGCTTGTCTTTAATTCCCCAGTACTAAGCCATTGTCAAGCATCATCAAACCTATACGTTACGAGGACTTTATGCGTCAGCTTTCATCTCTTGCCCTTAGTACGCTTTTTGGAGCAACCCTCATGGTAACCCCTGTGATGGCTCGTGGGTTTGTCAGTGTTGTCTCTGACAGTGGTGAAACCACCGAGTACGACGATGTTCAGGTCACCCATACAGGGAATCGCTTAGTCCTCAGCGGCACCCGCGAATCGGGAATGACGGAAACTCTGACCATTGAAAAAGATCAATGCGTTCAGGATGGAAAGGTTCAGTTTTGCTCCGGCGGAACGGTCAGCCTCGAGCATTATCGGGTGACTGAAGTGATTCAATATAGAAATTTGGCGGTTTACACCAATACAAGCAATACCCCAGTCCAAGTTCCCGGTACCCTTGTGACCCTTGGCCCCAATACCTTCATGTTGGAGATGAAAACCCTGAAGGGCACCTATATTTCAGCATTTGGGGAGTTTGATCGGTAAAGTTCCACGCTGTCTTCTGTGGGAGTATGTCAACGTAGATTGACTCAATTTTTCGGTGGCATAGCAGCTATCCATCAAGACGATGCGCAACGGTCACCCAGAACTGTCCAGTTGGCCTGTTACACGCAAGCCCAGTCTCGATCGCCAGCACTCGTTCCTCTGTCGGTTACTGCATTAGACTAGAAACTGCTCCCAACCATCCCCAAACTGAAAACACATCGTTGGAAAAATCGCTTCCAGATTTGGATCCGGTCGCGGAATCACTGTTGAAGACAGATACAGAGTTTTCTCCTTAGGGCTTTCGGCAGGAATCCGTTTGGCTGCTTCTACACCAGCTGCAACCGCAATTTGCACCTCTGACACATCGCCACGAACAATAATTGTCAGCCGCGCCCCACTCACACGCTCATACCCTACAAGGGTGACCCGGGCAGCCTTGACCATCACATCAGCAACAGCCAACGCGGGAGGATGACCTAGCACTTCCACCATCCCAACGGCAATGGGCATGAATGCAGCTCCTAAACAAAAAAGACGGTTACACTCGCTTGTGAGGTGCCTGACCCCAAGACTAGGCCAGCCTCGTCAGGTATTAAGGGGGTGGACTGAACGAGACGCCCCCTCTTATACGTGCGATGTCTTAGGGTTTAGGCGCGGCAGCGTAAGCTCAGCATACCATTTCCTCTGTACCCACACATAAGCCAGATCTGGAGTAACCATTACAGATGGTTATTACCAGAATCAGATTTGCTGATGCGTTGACGTTACCCTCCCATGAGGTTGTTGGATACACTCACAATCTGCCAAGACGTGTCCCCTCAGCCCCATAATGAACTAAGGTTAGCAATTTGTGGTTTAACGATGAGATATTTGCATCTAAGCACACTCTTTCCACGGCTAGTTGCATTGCTGGCAGTTATATTCCTCGTGAGTTGTGCCTCTCTCTCTTCGGTTGCTGACACTAGTTCGATTCCTGGAGCACAAAGTAATACATCTATGGCAAATTTACCTCGACTGAATGGTGATGCCACCGTAGTGATCACCGTTAATGATCGCCCAATTACCATTCAGGTCAATGGTGCCGCAGCACCCATTACGGCTGGCAACTTCGTTGATCTTGTCAATCGCGGTGTTTACGATGGCACTGTGTTTCACCGCGTGGTGCGCGAGCCACAGCCGTTTGTGGTGCAAGGGGGAGACCCGCAAAGCACTGATCCGACTGTGTCACCCCAACTGTACGGCACTGGCTCATTTATTGATCCAAAGACAAATCGCCCCCGTTACATTCCCCTTGAAATTTTAGGCAAAGGCAGTAGCACTCCTACCTATAGTCAGGCAGGCAAGGTATCACCGCAACTCAATCACACCCGCGGCGCAGTGGCGATGGCGCGATCGCAATTGCCGGATTCCGCCTCGGCGCAATTTTACATTGCGCTGCAACAACTCGATTTTCTGGATGGCAACTATGCTGTCTTTGGTTATGTTACAGAGGGGATGGATGTGGTGGACAGTATCCAAATGGGCGATCGCATCCAGTCTGCTAAAGTCGTGGCGGGGCTGGAGCATCTACAGCAGCCATAAGCGATCGCCGGCGAAAGCGTTGGCGGAGGGTGGGCAACAGCCGCAAGCAAAGGCTATAGGTGAGCAAGCCAGCAACAACCCCCACCCAAACACTGCCAAACATCAGAATAGTAGCCATTTGTCCCCCCTGCTCAAGCACTGATGGCCAAGAGTCCACGCCTGTTAATACTAGGGATGGCTGACCCAACAGCCACCAGCCCACTTGAAAGTTGAACCAAAACAGGGGCACATAGGTAAAGGGATTACTGACCCAAGTTGCAAGTGCTGCGAGGGGCTTGTTCCCTCGCAGGAGAAGTGCCAAGCCAACAGCAATAATCATTTGGCCACCAAACAGAGGCAACATACCAGCAAACACACCGGCTGCCAGCCCCCGTGCCACATGTTCAGTACTCCCATGGGAGCGCATCAGACGTAAATAGTAGTAACGAACCGACCGTCGTAAGTTTTGCTGCCAGCGGAAGCGGCGTGGATGCTCAAACAAGGGCAACGGCACCATAAGGTTCTCGGTAGAGCTTGAAATGAACTAACTACCCCGCTGTGTAGGCGGTACGGGTTTACGAAACCCCACTTTCCACCATAGCAGAGAATTTCTTTCTCTTCTTGTGCCCTAGGCGCTTGATTGATCCCGTCTGCTTGCACGCCTCTGAAGTAGCGCCAAGACAGCCAAGACTACGTCCAGTTGCTGATTCGTCGCCACTGTACATTACAATCTCGTCAACAATAACCCTTAAGCCCATTTGCCGTACACTTCTGTGCTATGCTCCTAGGTAAGCGGCTTGCCAGCGCAATAGTGACACGTGTCAACGTCTTTTTCGCCCCCCTTAGTCATGACACCAATTCTCCAGCAGCACGAGGGCTGTGTGGAGACTTTTTGCTGTCTGTTATTGACAGCGCTACCACAAATGTCTTAAGATGCAAGATCCGCGTTTTAGCGATACCCTCTAGAGGATATACATGGCTAGTAACCAGACTTACACGCCACCCGCTTTTACCTTGCCAGACCTTGTCGAGATTCAGCGGGCCAGCTTCCGATGGTTTCTTGAAGAAGGGCTAATTGAAGAACTAGAGAGTTTCTCACCTATTACGGATTATACGGGCAAAATTGAGCTGCACTTCTTAGCCAAAGACTACAAACTGAAGCAGCCCAAGTATGAAGTAGATGAGGCCAAACGTCGGGATGCCACCTATTCAATGCAAATGTACGTCCCGACCCGTTTGATTAATAAAGAAAACGGCAACATTATTGATCAGGATGTCTTCATTGGGGATCTGCCCCTGATGACCGACCGTGGCACATTTATTATCAATGGTGCTGAGCGGGTCATTGTCAACCAAATTGTGCGCAGCCCCGGCGTCTATTACAAGTCTGAAACGGACAAAAATGGGCGCCGCACCTACAATGCCAGCCTTATTCCTAACCGCGGAGCATGGCTAAAATTTGAGACCGATAAAAATGACCTCCTGTGGGTGCGCATTGACAAAACCCGTAAACTATCGGCTCACGTGCTTCTCAAAGCCTTGGGCTTAAGTGACAGCGAAATTAGCGAACGGCTACGTCACCCTGAGTACTACCAAAAAACCGTTGAAAAAGAGGGTAAATTTACCGAAGAAGATGCCCTCATTGAGCTATACAAAAAACTGCGCCCTGGGGAGCCACCCACCGTTTCTGGCGGTCAGCAGTTACTTGAGTCCCGTTTCTTTGACCCCAAGCGCTACGATCTTGGCCGCGTGGGTCGCTATAAGCTCAACCGCAAGCTGCAACTGAATATCCCTGACTCGGTGCGGATTCTCACCCCAGAGGATATTTTGGCGGCCATTGACTATCTCATTAACTTGGAATTTGACCTTGGTAGTATTGACGACATTGACCACTTAGGGAACCGTCGGGTTCGCTCGGTGGGAGAACTGCTCCAGAACCAAGTGCGAGTGGGCTTGAACCGCCTTGAGCGGATTATTCGCGAACGGATGACGGTTTCCGATACCGATTCCTTGACCCCTGCTTCGTTGGTGAATCCCAAGCCCCTAGTGGCGGCAATTAAGGAGTTCTTTGGCTCCAGTCAACTGTCGCAGTTCATGGATCAAACCAATCCCCTAGCAGAGCTAACCCACAAACGGCGCTTGAGTGCCCTAGGTCCAGGTGGGCTGACACGGGAGCGCGCTGGTTTTGCGGTACGGGATATTCACCCCAGCCACTATGGTCGCATCTGCCCGATCGAAACCCCGGAAGGCCCTAACGCCGGTCTAATTGGCTCCTTGGCCACCCATGCCCGGGTCAATGAGTACGGGTTTATTGAAACGCCCTTCTATCCGGTGAAAGAGGGACGAGTCCTCAAAGATCAGCCCCCCATTTACATGACGGCAGACGAAGAGGATGATAAGCGGGTGGCACCCGGAGATGTCTCCACCGACGAAAACGGCTACATCCTTGGGGATGTGGTACCTGTGCGCTATCGCCAAGACTTTACCACCACCACTCCCGATCAGGTGGACTATGTGGCAGTCTCGCCAGTGCAAATTATTTCGGTGGCCACTTCCCTGATTCCCTTCCTTGAGCACGATGACGCCAACCGCGCTCTGATGGGGTCTAACATGCAGCGGCAAGCGGTTCCCCTGCTGCGATCGCACCGTCCCTTGGTGGGTACCGGCTTGGAAGCGCAAGCTGCCCGTGACTCGGGGATGGTCATCCTCAGTCAAACGGATGGGGTCGTGACCTATGTGGATGCCAACCAAATCCGCATCAAAACCGACAACGGCGGCGAGCTAACCTACACCTTGCAAAAATACCAACGCTCCAACCAAGACACCTGCTTGAATCAACGCCCCATTGTCTTCATGGGCGATCGCGTCCGTGCAGGTCAAGTCATTGCCGATGGATCAGCCACCGAGGGAGGCGAGCTGGCCTTGGGGCAAAACATTCTTGTGGCCTACATGCCATGGGAAGGCTACAACTACGAAGATGCCATCCTCATCAGCGAGCGGTTGGTGCAGGAGGATGTCTATACCTCCATTCACATTGAAAAATACGAAATCGAGGCGCGGCAAACCAAACTTGGCCCCGAAGAAATTACCCGCGAAGTTCCCAATGTCTCAGAAGATGCCCTGCGGCAACTGGACGAAAACGGCATTATCCGCGTCGGCGCGTTTGTTGAAGCGGGGGATATTCTGGTGGGCAAAGTTACCCCCAAAGGCGAGTCGGATCAACCACCGGAGGAAAAACTGCTGCGAGCCATTTTTGGTGAAAAAGCACGGGATGTCCGGGATAACTCCCTACGGGTACCCAACGGTGAAAAAGGCCGTGTCGTTGATGTGCGCGTCTTTACCCGCGAGCAGGGAGATGAACTGCCCCCGGGCGCCAATATGGTGGTGCGGGTCTATGTGGCTCAAAAACGCAAAATCCAAGTCGGCGATAAGATGGCGGGTCGCCACGGTAACAAAGGGATTATTTCTCGAATTCTACCGGTGCAAGATATGCCCTTTTTACCAGATGGTCGCCCGGTAGATATTGTCCTCAATCCCTTGGGGGTGCCCTCGCGGATGAACGTCGGCCAAGTTTATGAGTGCTTGCTGGGCTGGGCGGGTGAATGTTTAGGGCGGCGCTTTAAGATCACCCCCTTTGACGAAATGCACGGCAAGGAAAAATCTCGCGAAACCGTGCATGCCAAACTGCAAGAAGCCAAAGAAAAAGTAGGTCAAGATTGGGTCTTTAATCCTGCGGATCCGGGCAAAATGGTGGTCTATGATGGCCGCACCGGTGAACCCTTCGATCGCCCCGTCACGGTGGGGATGGCCTACATGCTCAAGCTAGTGCACTTAGTCGATGACAAGATTCATGCCCGCTCAACTGGCCCCTACTCCCTCGTGACCCAGCAACCCCTTGGTGGCAAAGCACAGCAGGGAGGGCAACGCTTTGGCGAAATGGAAGTATGGGCACTGGAAGCCTACGGCGCCGCCTATATTCTGCAAGAACTGCTCACCGTTAAATCTGACGATATGCAGGGGCGCAATGAAGCCCTCAACGCCATTGTCAAAGGTCAATCCATTCCGCGACCGGGCACCCCAGAGTCCTTTAAGGTGCTGATGCGGGAGTTGCAATCCCTGTGTCTGGATATTTCTGTGCGTAAGTCCAGTATTCCCAGCTTTGATGACGATGGCGAGACCAAGCCAGACCCCGAAGTGGATCTGATGGTGGATGTCAGTCCACGGCGTACCCCTGTGCGTCCCACAATCGAATTTGAGTCCTTGCAAGGGGATGACTTTGAAGAAAAAGACAGTGTCACCACTCCCTAGATCAACAGCTACGTGGGGGGAGTTTTTGCCTCTCCCTTTAACCTATTTATTGCCAGAGGATTCGTGAGTTTATGCCCAGAATCGAGCAACGCTTTGACTATGTAAAAGTGTCTCTCGCCTCACCGGAACGCATTATCCAGTGGGGAGAGCGCACCTTGCCCAACGGTCAAGTCGTGGGTGAAGTCACAAAGCCAGAAACCATTAACTACCGCACCCTCAAGCCAGAAATGGACGGTCTCTTTTGTGAGCGCATTTTTGGCCCAGCAAAAGATTGGGAGTGTCACTGCGGTAAATACAAGCGCGTGCGGCATCGCGGCATTGTCTGCGAACGCTGTGGTGTGGAAGTCACGGAATCTCGGGTACGGCGGCACCGCATGGGCTACATTAAGCTGGCCGCCCCTGTGACCCATGTTTGGTATCTCAAGGGAATTCCCAGTTACATGGCCATTCTCCTTGACATTCCGCTGCGGGATGTAGAGCAAATTGTTTATTTCAACTCCTATGTGGTGCTTAACCCCGGCAATCATCCCAACTTGACCTATAAGCAACTGCTCAGCGAAGACCAGTGGCAAGAGATCGAAGAGCAGATCTACAGCGAAGATTCCGAACTTGAAGATATTGAGGTCGGTATTGGTGCTGAGGCCATTCAACGTCTTTTACAGGATTTGGATCTGCCCGCAGAAGCAGAGCAATTGCGGGAAGAAATTCTTAACTGTAAAGGCCAGAAACGCGCCAAGCTCATTAAGCGCCTGCGGGTGATTGACAACTTTATTGCCACAGGAGCTAAGCCGGAGTGGATGGTGCTCACGGTCATTCCAGTGATTCCGCCGGATTTGCGCCCCATGGTGCAGTTAGATGGTGGACGCTTTGCCACCTCTGACCTCAATGATCTCTATCGGCGCGTGATTAACCGTAATAATCGCCTTGCCCGCTTGCAAGAAATTCTGGCACCGGAAATTATTGTCCGGAACGAAAAGCGGATGCTGCAAGAAGCCGTGGATGCGCTGATTGACAATGGCCGCCGGGGTCGCACGGTGGTGGGTGCCAATAATCGCCCCCTCAAGTCCCTCTCCGATATTATTGAGGGCAAACAGGGACGCTTCCGTCAAAACCTGCTTGGAAAACGGGTGGACTACTCCGGTCGCTCGGTGATTGTGGTGGGGCCAAATCTGCAAATGCACCAGTGTGGCTTGCCCCGGGAAATGGCCATTGAATTATTCCAGCCCTTCGTGATTCATCGGCTGATTCGCCAGCAGATTGTCAATAACATTAAGGCCGCCAAGCGCATGATCCAGCGCAATGATCCGGTGATTTGGGATGTGCTCGAAGAAGTCATTGATGGGCATCCGGTGCTGCTGAACCGCGCCCCAACACTTCACCGCTTAGGGATTCAAGCCTTTGAGCCGATTCTGGTGGAGGGTCGGGCGATTCAACTGCATCCACTGGTGTGTCCGGCCTTTAACGCTGACTTTGACGGCGACCAGATGGCGGTTCACGTTCCCCTCTCTATTGAAGCCCAAGCGGAAGCACGGATGCTGATGTTGGCGTCTAACAATATCCTCTCGCCAGCAACGGGTAAGCCCATTATTACGCCTAGCCAAGATATGGTGCTCGGCTGCTATTACCTGACGGCGGAAAATCCAAAGCTACCGGACTATGGCGATCGCTACTATGCCAACTTTCAAGACGTTGTCATGGCCTACGAACAAGGCAAGTTACCGCTACACGCCTTTGTCTGGGTTCGCTACGACGGCGCTGTGGATGATGGCGATACCAGTGAGCCAACGGTGACCACCCACAGTGACGGCTCACGATTACTGGAGTATGCCCTGCGGCGGGTCAAGGAAGATGCCAATGGTCAACTCATTTCTCAGTACATCCGCACCACCCCCGGTCGTATTATCTACAACCAAACCATTCAAGAAGCCCTAGCCAGTTAATTTGGGAGACCCCATCACCATGACTGAGACGACCCCTGTTTTCTTTAACCGCATCATTGACAAAAAAGGATTGCGGAATTTAATTTCGTGGTCTTTCAGCCACTTTGGCACTGCCCGCACAGCGGAAATGGCCGACAAGGTCAAGGATTTGGGTTTTCGCTATGCCACCCGCGCAGGTGTCTCCATCAGCGTTGATGACCTCTTGGTGCCGCCGAAAAAACAAGAGTTGCTCCAAGCTGCCGAAAAAGAAATCAAAACCGCTCAGGATCGCTACTCTCGCGGGGAAATTACCGAAGTAGAGCGCTTCCAAAAGGTCATTGACACTTGGAATACCACCAATGAAGAACTCAAAAACGAGGTGGTGCGTCACTTCCGGAATACAGATGTGCTCAATTCCGTCTATATGATGGCCTTTTCGGGAGCACGGGGAAATCTTTCCCAAGTCCGGCAGTTGGTGGGGATGCGTGGTCTAATGGCTAACCCCCAAGGGGAAATCATTGACTTGCCGATTAAAACGAACTTTCGAGAAGGGTTGACGGTTACGGAGTACATTATCTCCTCCTACGGTGCCCGTAAGGGGCTGGTGGATACGGCTCTGCGCACGGCAGACTCAGGTTACCTGACGCGGCGACTGGTGGATGTTTCTCAGGATGTCATTATCCGTGAAGAGGACTGCGAGACTGAGCGCGGTATTACCCTGCGCAGTATGACTGTAGGCGACAAGGTGCTGGCTCTTGAAGATCGCTTGCTGGGGCGAGTGGCTCTTAAGGATGTGTGCCATCCAGAAACCGGTGAGGTTCTTGTAGCTAAAAATCAACCCATTTCTGCTGAATTAGCCAAAATTATTGTCAAAGCAGGCATTGAAGAGGTTGCGGTGCGATCGCCCCTGACCTGTGAAGCCACCGGCTCCGTCTGCCGTCTGTGCTACGGTTGGAGCCTCGCCCACGCGCAACTGGTGGATATGGGGGAAGCCGTCGGGATTATTGCCGCTCAGTCGATTGGGGAGCCTGGCACGCAGTTAACGATGCGCACGTTCCACACCGGCGGTGTATTTACTGGCGAAGTGGCGCGGCAAGAGCGATCTCCCTTTGCCGGAACGGTAGAGTATGGCAAAAAACTCCGCGTGCGTCCCTTCCGCACCCGCCATGGAGAGGATGCCTTCTTAGTGGAAACCTCCGGCAAGTTGAGTGTCAAAGCTGGACAGCGCAGCCAAGAGTTTGACCTTTCCCAAGGGTCAGTTCTCTTAGTCAAAGATGGCGAACAGGTGACAGCGGGGCAATTGCTAGCGGAAGTTGCCCAGACCTCCCGCAGTGTGCGCAAGTCCACCGAAAAAGTCACCAAGGACGTGGCCTCTGACCTCGCAGGTCAAGTGAAGTTTGTCAATCTTGAGGCAGAAGAGAAGCGCGATCGCCAAGGCACCACCACCCGGGTTGCCCCCAAAGGAGGATTAATCTGGGTATTGTCCGGCGAAGTGTATAACCTGCCTCCCGGAGCCGAGCCTGTGGTAAAAAATGGCGACTCTATTCAGGCGGGGGCGGTGCTTGCGGAAACTACTGTTAAAACTGAACACGGTGGGGTTGTCCGCCTACCGGAACAGCAGGAAAGTAAAAGTGGCCGTGAAGTTGAAATTATTACCGCCTCGGTGATGCTGGACAAAGCCAAAGTGCTTAAAGAAACGCATCAAGGCCGCGAGCACTACATCATTGAAACGGCTGCGGGTCAACGCTTTTCCTTAAAGGCAGCTCCGGGCACAAAGGTGGCCAATGGCCAAGTTGTCGCGGAACTCATTGACGATCGCTACCATACGCCGACTGGCGGTATTCTCAAGTACGCCGACATTGAAGTGGCGAAAAAAGGGAAAGCCAAACAAGGCTACGAAGTGCTCAAGGGCGGCACACTCCTGTGGGTGCCCGAGGAAACCCATGAAGTGAACAAGGATATTTCCCTGCTGTTGGTGGAGGACAGCCAGTACGTGGAAGCGGGCACCGAAGTCGTCAAGGACATCTTCTGCCAAAACAGCGGCGTTGTAGAAGTCATCCAAAAAAATGACATTTTACGGGAAATTGTCATTAAGCCTGGAGACCTCCACTTAGTGGATGATCCTGAAGCAGCACGACTGAAGCACGGCACCCTCGCCTATCCGGGAACTGAAATTTTGCCGGGGTTGGTCGCCGAGTCCCTCTGTCAAGTGGACTACCTTGAAGATAGCCCTGAAGGACCGGCAGTGCTCCTGCGCCCTGTGCAAGAGTTTAGCGTGCCTGATGAGCCATCGGTGCCCAGCCAAGATTCCAGTGATGCCTCTGGTCAATCTATTCGCCTGCGGGCAGTCCAACGCCTTCCCTATAAGCATGATGAGCGGGTCAAATCCGTGGATGGGGTCGATCTGCTGCGGACACAACTCGTCCTTGAAATTGGCAGCGAAGCACCACAGTTGGCGGCAGACATTGAAATTGTTGCTGACGAGTCCGACACCGAGGCGCAACGGCTACAACTGGTTATTTTGGAATCCTTGGTGATTCGGCGGGATGTCTCTGCTGACCAAACCCAAGGGAGCACCCTCACCTCCCTGCTAGTAAAAGACGGCGATCATATCGAGCCGGGGGCTGTCATTGCCCGTACGGCCATCAACGCCAAGCAGGCGGGGCAGGTACAGGGAATTCTCCGCAGTGGTGAATCAGTCCGCCGTATTTTAGTCATTACCGAGGACGATCTCCTCCGCATCGATACCAACGGGAACCCAGCCAGCGTGCAGGTTGGCGATCTCTTACGTCCGGGGGACGAAATTGCCAAAGGGGTTGAGTGTCCTGAAACCGCTGCCGTCATGGAGGTTGCCAGCGATCACGTTGTGCTGCGGTTAGCACGCCCTTACCTTGTTTCACCGGGGGCAGTCTTGCAGATCGAAGACGGTGACTTGGTCCAGCGGGGAGATAACCTTGCCCTCTTGGTCTTTGAGCGGGCGAAAACCGGCGATATTATCCAGGGTCTGCCACGGATTGAGGAACTGTTGGAGGCTCGCCATCCCAAGGAAAAATGCATTCTAGCCATCCGCCCAGGCACCTGCCAAGTGACCTACAGCAACGATGACACCGTTGATCTCAAGGTTATCGAAGAAGATGGTGCTATCCAAGAGTACCCGATGCTGCCGGGGCAAAACCCAATTGTCGTGGATGGGCAAAAAGTCAATGTTGGCGATCCGCTCACCGATGGCCCAATTGATCCCCATGACATCCTCTCTATTTACTTCGAATACTACAAACCCGAAGGCCTATTGAAAGCAGCCCAAATTAGCTTGGAAAAAGTTCAAGCCTTCTTAGTCAACGAGGTGCAGTCGGTGTACCTTACCCAAGGGATTGAAATTTCCGACAAACACATCGAAGTGGTGGTGCGGCAAATGACCGCCAAGGTGCGCATCGATGATGCCGGAGATACCATCCTCATTGCTGGGGAAATGATGAGCCTGCGTCAAGCCGAGCAGGCCAATGAACCCATGGCGCTAACCGGCGGTGCCCCTGCCCAATACACCCCTGTTCTATTGGGCATTACCAAAGCCTCGCTGAATACCGATAGCTTCATTTCCGCCGCCAGTTTCCAAGAAACAACGCGGGTACTGACTGAAGCTGCCATTGAGGGTAAATCGGATTGGCTACGGGGTCTCAAGGAAAATGTGATTATTGGTCGTCTTATTCCGGCTGGCACGGGCTTCAATAGCTATGAAGACACTGCCAATGGCGAGGAAGAAGGTTTTGAGGAGAGTGAAGATCGCTCTGGTCGCACCCACATCGTAACCTTTGAGCCTGAGCCTGAACCAGTGCCGCCCCCTACTGCAGACTTGAGCGAAGATGTGTTAATCGACGATGAAACGGCATCTCACGTTGTCCAGCAATTTACTGGCTCCCGTTCCAGTCGTGCCGCATCTAGCTACGACCTCGATGATGAGGATGAGTTGATAGGGGATGACCTCGATGACGATGACTTTGAGGATGATTATGAGGATGACGAAGACGACGATTGATGCTCATTGAGCCAAGCGCCGACACGTCCTATCGGATTGGGAAGCAATTCACGTGCGATCATTGGGGCTGGCAGGGTGGCGCTGATTCTAACGGTGCAAAAAACGCCCAAGCAGTGGCAGCGCTTGTAAACTGCCCTAGTGGTTCTTGCTTGTTCAAGTCATGGAGACTCCTTGCGGTGCAGGGAGTCTCAACATATTAGTAACTTCCCTAGCCGAGAGTTATAAACGAGAGTTCGGGACAAGGACGCGCAGGTAGGCTAGCCCTGCGTTGCTCAAACTGGCAATCAACACCCCCTGATTGCAACCACAAAAGAGTACACTAGGGACGATATTACTAATTTGTAAAATTTTATAATTTGTCACGCTTTCGCCATTGACAGGCGATCTTCAGGAGGTTCTATGGCACGAACAGAATCCACAATGCTGGCCTTGGGTACCCCAGCACCCGACTTTCAACTCCCCGATGTGGTGACCGGACAAACCATTTCCCTGAGTACCTTTGCCGAGAAAAAGGCGCTCTTGGTGATGTTTATCTGCCGCCATTGCCCCTACGTCAAACATGTCGAAAAGGAACTGGCTCAACTGGGACAGGACTATAAAGACAGTGACTTGGGTATTGTGGCCATCAGCGCCAATGATGCAGCCGCTTACCCAGATGATGCCCCCGATTCCCTGAAAGCGATGGCAACGGAATTGGGGTTTACCTTTCCTCTGTGCTACGACGAGAGTCAAGAAACTGCTAAGGCCTATACCGCGGCGTGCACCCCAGACTTCTTCCTCTTCGATGGCGATCGCAAACTGGTTTACCGTGGGCAATTAGACGATAGCCGCCCCCGCAACGATGTACCAGTGACCGGCAAAGACCTACGGCAGGCGATTGATACTGTTTTAAGCGGTGGCACCCCCAGCGAAGATCAAAAACCAAGCCTGGGCTGTAATATCAAGTGGAAACCGGGGAACGAACCGGCCTACTACGGTTAACACTGGCGCTAGTCGATAAATGCTGGTTTGGGCATGATGAAATAGACAACAGTGGCACTTTTACACCAGCTTGTCAGTCATTGCCCTACTGGTATTATCAATGCCAAGGGTTCCGCTGTGTTGACGCGACTAATTTTTGGGTGTGTGTAGTGAAAAAGCAACCTTCTCCCCTTTTGCCAATGCTGCCTGTGGCGGCTGCTCTCAAAACCGTGACCATGGCCATCACGGCGGGGGCAATTGCCCTTGGCACCGTTGGTCTAGCGGCTGTACACGCCCAAGATACGCCTGCAGTGGATAGCGCGCCACCAGCAGTCACCACACCACCTGAGCCAACCCCTGCTCCAGAATCAGAGCCTCCCGCCACTACGTCCACACCGGCAGTGCCACCGCCCTCTGTGAGCCAACCTGCCGCTGACGAACCCCAAGTTCTGATTGCTGAAGTGGTGGTGGAAGGGGCAACCCCAGACCTCGAACAACTGGTCTATCAGGTGATCACCACCCGTCCGGGAGGCACTGCCACTCGCAGTCAACTCCAGCAGGACACCAACGCCATTTTTGCAACCGGTTTCTTTGCGGATGTCAATGCTCAGCCCAGCGACACACCTCTTGGGGTACGCATTACATTTGTGGTGCGCCCCTATCCTATTTTGCGTGCTGTTCAGGTGGCCGGGAACCAAGTCCTCAGCCAAGAGCGCGTCAGTGAAATTTTTGCCCCCCAAGTGGGTCGCAATATTAACCTGAAGCAATTGCAAGAAGGCATTGAGCAAATTAATGCCTTTTACAAAGACAATGGCTACATTTTGGGTCAGGTCGTGGGTACCCCCCAAGTGGATCCCGATGGCGTCGTCACGCTACAGGTGGCCGAAGGGGTGATCGAAGCAGTAACCTACCGCTTTCTGAATAAAGATGGCGAACCCACACGCCAGCACACCCGAGATTTTGTCATCAGCCGCGAAATGGACACCCAGCCCGGTGTGGTTTTGAACCAAAATGTTGTCCAAGGGGATTTGCGCCGTTTATTTGAACTCGGCTTATTTGAAGATGTACAGGTTGCTCTCGAGCCTGGTCAAGACCCGCGCAAAGTTAATCTGATCCTCAACTTCAAAGAACGCAACACCGGTAGCATTTCTGCTGGGGCAGGCTATAGTTCAGCAGCAGGGCTGTTTGGTACCGTAGCGTTCCAGCAAAATAACCTCTTTGGCCGCAACTGGAAGTTTGGTGTTGAGGCACAGGGGGGTACCGAAGGGGAATTCCTGTTTGATGTGAATTTTACCGATCCTTGGATTAAAGGGGATCCCTATCGCACCTCCTATACCGTGAGTGCCTTCAACCGCTTAAACGTTCCCTATACCTTTAGTAATGGCCCAATTAATGTCCCTCTGCCCAACGGTGACCTTCCCCGAATTAACCGTTTGGGGTCAGCGATCTTCTTTACACGCCCCTTTACTAAAGATCGGGATTTAGTGCGCACCGCTTGGACTGGCTCGGTGGGGCTACAGTACCAGCGGGTCACCTCGATGGATGGGGGCTTCGTTCGCTTTGACACAGATAAGTTGGGAAATTGCTTAACCTTTCCGGATAATGGGGTTTGCCGCGGCTTTAACGACCTCTTTACAGTGCAAGCAGCCATTTTGCGAGATTTACGCAATGACGTGCTGCGACCCACCAGTGGCCAAGTCATTCGCTTGGGGGTAGATCAGTCGCTGCCGCTGGGGGCAGGCAATATTTTGATGAGCCGTGTCCGTGGTAGCTACAGCTTTTATATTCCTGTGAATTTCTTGAGAATTGAGGGGCCGCAAACCCTCGCATTTAACATCCAAGCAGGGAATATCTTCGGTGATTTACCCCCCTACGAGTCCTTTACGATTGGTGGGGCAAACTCGGTGCGTGGTTGGGAAGAGGGAGCCATTGGATCGGGGCGTGCCTTTGTGCAGGGCACCGTGGAGTATCGCTTTCCCATTTTCAATATTGTGGGTGGTGCCCTATTTTTTGATGGTGCCAGTTTGCTAGGCACCCAGTCCAGTGTGCCCGGTCAACCCGGCATTGTGCGGGGCAAACCCGGTGAAGGCTTAGGCTATGGTGCAGGTCTGCGGGTCAACACTCCCTTAGGGAATGTGCGGGTGGACTTCGGCTGGAACAATGAAGGGGGAAATGCCTTTAGTTTTGGCATTGGTGAACGCTTCTAGGAGGAATGAAGATGCACACTGCACCATTGCCAACTGCGGTTGACTCGTCGTGCCAACACACCTTGGCGGCACCCCAGCACTGGTCAGGGGTTGGCTTGCACTCTGGGTGTGAGGTTAGCGTCACCCTGCAGCCAGCCCCAGCCAACAGCGGTCGCTGCTTTGTACGGGTAGATTTACCTCAGCACCCCAAGATTCCTGCCCGGATTGACCACGTACAATCGACACAATTGGCCACAGAGCTGGTAGGCGCTGGCGCAAGTGTTCGCACGGTGGAGCACTTACTCGCAGCACTGGCGATCGCCGGTGTGGACAACGTCGTCATTGAAGTGTCAGGGGCGGAAGTTCCTGTCCTCGATGGCTCAGCGCAACCATGGCTGGATGGCATACTCGCTGTGGGGCTGGCGGCACAGGAGGCACAGCGTCCCTGTGGTGCGCTCAGAGAACCCATTACCCTTTACGAGGGCGACGCCTTTGTCAGTGCTGTGCCTGCTCCCGCAACCCGGGTAAGCTACGGGATTGACTTTGCCTATGCAGCCATTGGTCGTCAGTGGTGTAGCTTTAGCCCTGCCGAGCTAGCAACAGAGATTGCCCCCGCGCGTACCTTTGGCTTTGCTGAGCAGGTGGAGTATTTGCGTGCCCAAGGCTTGATTCAAGGCGGGAGTTTAGACAATGCCCTTGTGTGCAGTGCAACAGGATGGCTCAATCCACCACTACGGTTTGCCGATGAACCAGTGCGTCACAAGCTACTAGACTTCTGGGGCGATTTGGCTCTTTTGGGGGTTCCCCCCACTGCCCATTACGTGGCCTACAAAGCCAGCCATCACCTGCATACTCAACTGGCAAGGGCGATCGCCCCCCGTCTGTCCCCAGCTAGCACCCATTCTCGCCTATGATTTGTTTATCCCTCATTGCCAATCCGACTGTCTATGGCCACCTTGACCGAATTGCCTCCCACCTCGCCCGTCCTGAGTGTTACCGACCTGCAACAGTTACTCCCCCACCGTTATCCCTTTCTCCTTGTGGATCGGGTGATTGACTATGTCCCCCAAAAGTATGCCGTGGGGCTGAAGAACGTAACCATCAACGAACCATTTTTTCAGGGGCATTTTCCGGGTCGCCCTATTATGCCGGGGGTGTTAATTGTCGAAGCCCTTGCCCAAGTGGGGGGGGTGGTGCTGATGCAAATGGACTGGGCGAAAGATAAGCTCTCAGTCTTCGCGGGGATTGATAAGGTGCGTTTTCGGCGACCGGTTGTGCCGGGGGATCAGTTAATTCTGCGCGCAGACTTGCTCGTGGTGAAGCAGCAGCGTATCGGCAAAATGCAAGGCCGTGCTGAAGTCAATGGCCAATTGGTATGTGAAGGCGAGATGATGTTCTCCCTTGTGGACTAGTCAGAACAAATGATGCAAACGCTGATCCATCCTACTGCCGTTATTCACCCCAACGCTGAACTGGATCCTACCGTCCAAGTGGGTCCCTATGCGGTTATTGGCGAGCAGGTGCGAGTGGGGGCGCATACGCAAATTGGCGCGCACGTGATTATTGAAGGCCCAACGGATGTAGGGGTGGGAAACCGCATCTTTCCGGGGGCAGTGATTGGCACTATCTCGCAGGATCAAAAATATACTGGCGCAAACAGTGCCCTGCGGATTGGGGATTACAACACGATTCGCGAGTATGTGACCATTAACCGTGCCAATGGCGAGGGGGATGCAACGATCATTGGCAATCATAACTTGCTGTTGGCCTACGTTCATGTCGCCCACGACTGCGTCATTGAAGATCAGGTCGTGATTACCAACGCAGCCTCTATCGCTGGTCACGTCTGCATTGAATCCAAAGCCCGCATTGGTGGCATGGTGGGGATTCATCAGTTTGTCCACATTGGCCGGTTGGCGATGGTGGGAGCAATGGCACGGGTAGATCGGGATGTCCCCCCCTATATGCTTGTGGAGGGTCACCCTGCCCGGGTGCGTGCCCTCAACCAAGTGGGACTGCGGCGGTCTGGGGTGAGTGACAGTGAGATGCGAGATCTCAAAGAGGCGTTTCGTATTCTTTACCGTCGGGATTTACCCTTGACAGAGGCGATCGCCCAGTTAGGGATGCTCCCACCCTCTGAACACTTAGATCATTTGCAGCGGTTTTTAACCTATGCCCGCGAAGAAGGGCGGCGCGGCTTAACCCCCAGTGGGCGCTCCACCCTAGACTAGCTGGATGCTGTTTGCTGATCCCATGCCCGCTGTTGTCCTTGTCCATCCGCAAATTCCACCAAATACAGGTAATATTGCCCGCACCTGCGCAGCGACTCAGACCCCCTTGCACCTGATTGAGCCGTTGGGGTTTGAACTGAGCGATCGCTACCTCAAGCGTGCCGGTCTCGACTATTGGCCCTACGTGGAACTCTATTGCCACACGGGTTGGGACACCTTTTTGCAAACACATCAATCCTCCATGGGCGGGCGACTCATCGCCTTTGAACCGGCGGCGGAAACCCTCTACTGGGATTTTCGGTTTGCCCCCACCGATTGGCTGGTGTTTGGCAGCGAACCCGATGGCATTCCTGAAGCCGTCTTGCAGACCTGCGATGCCTATCTCACGATTCCCATGTGGCAATCTGCCGTGCGGAGCTTAAACCTCTCTGCCTCGGTGGCGATCGCCTTGATGGAAGCCTACCGCCAACTCCATCAGCACCACGCAGGGAATTTCCCCCCCAAGTCGCTACACTAATCCTTGAGTCCTCATATCTATAGAAAATACCCCATGACCAACTCTCCTACCCCAGATGCCAAGCCGAGCTACGTTAAATTAGCCATGCGCAATATGGTACGCAAGGGCGGTAAATCTCTGACCCACTTTGCCCTTACGAGCTTGGGGTTACTGGCAGTGCTCGTCAGCTTATCCTATCTCACCCGCTAAGCATGAGCGTAACCGTCTATGTAGAAGTGCATCAGCCCCTGCCGGGGATTGATCTGGCGGCATTGCCTTGGCAGCAGTGGCTACAGATATGGCTACACATGGTGGAACCCGCGAGTGCCCGCAGCTATGAACTAACACTGCGCTTTACATCGGATCAAGCAATTCAACGCCTCAACCACCAGTTTCGCCATCGCGACCAACCCACCGATGTTCTGGCCTTTGCCACAAGGGATGAGGGGGTATCCCTCGCCCCTGGGGAACCTGAGTACCTCGGAGATGTCATTATTTCTGTGGAGACTGCTATGCAACAGGCTCAGGTAGGTCAGCACCCGCCACTTAGCGAAGTGGCATGGTTGGCCTCTCATGGTTTGTTACACCTCTTAGGCTGGGATCACCCAGATGCAACACAGTTAGCAGCCATGCTGGCACAACAAGCGCAGTGCTTGCAGGCAGTGGGTTTAGCGCCTCCACCCTTGATCTTCTCTGGCGATTACGTGCATGATGATCAAACGAAAGGGGGATGAGTGTGCTTAAATAGTTAGCGTTTACATAGCAGGTTTTTAACTTTTTTTTGTTAGGGTGTGTGAACTATGGCCTGTTTCCCTGTTGTCCTAGAGAGCATCCTAGAGTGAGAGGGGTATGGTGAGTACCTCTGTTAGCTTCTGTTCTTGCTGCCATAGGCTGTGGGGTTGGTTTCTTTAGCACCGGTGTGATGGATAAGGGTATGACACAAAAATTACTTGCGGCCTACGCAGAAAAAACGAGTGGAACACTACACCTGCGACAGCGCTCCTATCGGGTGGCTACGTCTTTAATGAGTAGTTTCCGCTATGCGTGGGCAGGGGTGCAGTATGCATTCCAAACTCAGCGGAATTTCCGGATTCACACCGCTATTGCCGTGACGGCGATCGCCCTTGGTAGCCTTCTAAGGTTGTCACCGGTGGAACTGGCAGTCATTACCCTCACAATTGCCGTTGTGATGGGCTTAGAACTCATCAATACCGCCCTAGAGGCAGTGGTAGATCTCACGGTTGGCAAGGAGTACCATGACCTCGCCCGTATTGCCAAAGACTGTGCTGCAGGTGCTGTCCTTGTGGGCGCTACCGCCGCACTAGCGGTTGCCGCCGCCCTAATTTTACCGCCCTTGGTCTATCCTGTTTTGGGAACGCTGTTTTAGGGTTGAACTCTCGTTCACATCCTCCCCGCCACAAGCAGCGGGGATTCCCAAGCCTCACGACTTAGGTTTCTGCTTCTTTCCATTGCTGGACTTGCGCAACTGCCCTTGGAGCGTGTGCTCATCAGGTCTTACGTTAGCTCCACAGACTGACACCGTGTGTCCCACGGCCAACATGTTTATCGCTGCATTCATATCTCGGTCATGGTGGACTCCACACTTGGGACAATACCACTCCCGCACAGGCAACGGCAATCGTTTGGTTTTCACGGATGAGCCGCGTCGTTACCCTGTGCAGATGGTCTTGTCTGGCGTTGGCAATCTGTTGGTGGATTCGAGCAAGGTTAAGTCGTGCTTTTTCTCGATTGCGAGACCCCTTTTGCTTGCGACTCAATGCCTTTTGTGCCCGTCGCAGTTGTTTGTCTCGCTGGTCAAGATGCTTGGGATTGGCAACCTTTTCGCCTGTACTCAGGGTGATGAGGCTGCTAATCCCTGCATCCAAGCCTACAGCGTTAGTGGAAGGTGGCAAGGTCAAATCGCTCTTGTCGTTCATACCAAGCTTCAGTCCTTGCCGCTAGCGCACGGTTATACACCAAGCGCACACAACCCAACGTTCGACGCAGGAGCGATTCCTATTCGGCAGTGGGATAGAAGCGGTAGCTGTAAGCTTTTTCCATGTCCTACATTATATTGTAAAATATTGTAAATTCTGTGAGACTAGTACCCCTGTACGGCAACTTCGGAGGCGTCGAGCCTCCCTCAGTTGCTGCTCCTGTCCCTCCCTGCCCTAAAACGGCAGGGTTTCTTGGAGGTAGTGATGAACGAGCCTGAGGAATTGTCCCCCCAGTTTGGTTGGTCTCGCTACGCAGAGCGAATGAACGGACGCTTTGCTATGGTAGGGTTTATGGCACTATTAGTGCTGGAACTGCTGACACGCCAAGATTTTTTTACGTGGTTAGGCCTGCGTTAGATCAGGTGAGCCGCTGCTTGCCATTGGCCATGGGAAACTGCTGGAGGAGGGCATGACGGCAACGCTGCGCTTAAGTGAGGTCTGCCGGCGATTTCACCCATCCGGAGGTATTGGGCCTATTTCCTTAACCGTTCCTGCGGGGGAACTATGGGTGATTGTGGGTCCCTCTGGCTGTGGTAAGTCCACTCTTTTGCGCCTAATTGCGGGTCTTGAGCAGCCCACCAGTGGTCAGATCTATATTGGCGATCGCTGCGTGAATGACCTCAGTGGTCGCGATCGCGATGTGGCGATGGTGTTCCAGAACTATGCGCTTTATCCCCACATGAGCGTCGCTGAAAACCTTGGCTTTGGCCTAAAGATGCGGGGCGCAGACGCAACGACGCGGCAGCAGCGGGTGCAGCAGGTGGCCACAATGCTGGGCATTGACTCACTCTTGCAGCGCAAACCCCGTCAACTTTCCGGCGGCCAACAACAGCGGGTCGCTTTAGGTCGAGCGCTGGCGCGATCGCCCCAAATTTTTTTACTGGATGAACCGCTTTCTAATCTTGATGCCCAACTGCGGGAGGACACCCGCGCTGAGTTAAAGCAGTTGCACCAGCGGCTGGGGATTACCACCCTGTACGTCACCCATGACCAAGTGGAAGCCATGACCT
The DNA here is from genome assembly GCF_022570815.1 of Synechococcus sp. PCC 6716. Taxonomy (NCBI): domain Bacteria; kingdom Bacillati; phylum Cyanobacteriota; class Cyanophyceae; order Synechococcales; family Synechococcaceae; genus Synechococcus; species Synechococcus sp. PCC 6716. The sequence goes on along the minus strand of NZ_JAKLTU010000008.1, from coordinate 40,286 downwards.
TGGGGGATCAGCTAGTTGTCCTAGATCGCGGACAGATACAGCAGATTGGCACTGCCGCCAGCCTGTACGAACAACCCGCCAATACGATGGTGGCGCGGTTCTTGGGCAGTCCACCCATGAATTTGTTGTCGGCGCGTTGGCATGACCAAACCCTGTGGGTTAAGGATCAACAATTGCCGTGCCCCGCCCTCTATAAACCACTGCTTCAGCCCGACCAAGCCCTTGTGGTTGGCCTACGCCCAGAGCACTTGCAGCCTCAGCCCTTTGAGCACAAAGAAGGTCTAGGGGCGATCGCCACCCTTGTTGAACCCTTAGGACGAGAAGCAATTGTTCGCTGCCAACTGCTAGAAAGCGAGTTGGAGCTACTGTGGCTTGCCCCTAGGGGGTGGATTCCCCAACTGGGCGATCGCCTGCGCTTTACGGTTGCCGACCCCCACCTATACCTCTTTGATGCCACCACTGGTAGGTCACTCAATCGGACAACTCCCTGAAAATTGAGCCTGACCCTTACCCAAGATTGGACGGTTCGCTTAGAATACAACTAGGATTCTGTAAAATTTCGTAACTTATGCGGCCACCCCGTCCATGACTTCGGTAACTTCTCTTTTTTCGCCCGTTGAAGCAGACCTCTGTGTACTGACACAGAACCTCAAAGCACTTATTGGGGCGCAACACGCTGTACTGTCCGCCGCCGCCGAACACCTCCTTGCTGCCAATGGGAAGCGAATCCGTCCTGCCATTGTCTTTTTGGTTTCGCGCGCCACCCTACCGGATCACACCATTACGGCGCGTCACTGCCGCCTTGCGGAAATTACAGAAATGATCCACACCGCCAGCCTATTTCATGACGATGTTGTCGATCAGGCACAACTGCGGCGAGGGGTACCCACGGTCAACAGTGTCTTTGGCAATCGGGTTGCCATTCAAGCCGGAGACTTCCTCTTTGCCCAAGCCTCATGGTACCTTGCTGACCTCGATAACCTAGAAGTTGTGAAACTGCTGTCACAAGTGATCAAAGACTTTGCTGAAGGGGAAATTCGCCAAGGGTTTAACCGTTTTGATACGAGCCTCACCTTTGACGACTATCTTCTAAAGACCTACTACAAAACCGCCTCCCTCATTGCCAACAGTGCCAAAGCAGCAGCCGTACTGAGTGAAGCACCCGCTGCCACCATCGAAGCCATGTACACCTACGGCAAAAACTTGGGATTAGCCTTCCAAATTGTGGATGACATTCTTGACTTTACCCGCTCCACCACAGAGCTGGGGAAACCCGCTGGCTCCGATTTGCGGGACGGTAACTTGACAGCACCCGTTTTATTTGCCCTGCCGCGGGCACCTTACCTACACACCCTCATTGAGCGCGAATTTAGTGAAGAGGGGGATCTCGATACCGCCCTTACCCTAGTGCGCCAAAGTGGTGCCATTGAAGAAGCTCGCGACCTCGCCAAACAGTATGCTAAGGCTGCCCTGCCTGCCCTTGAGGTGCTGCCCCCGTCTGAACCGCGTCACGCCCTTAGTCAGTTAACCGACTATGTGCTGGAGCGGTTGTACTAAGGTTGCAGGGATCTAGAGCTAGCCAAGGCCTGTTTTCAGGGCAGGGGCGAAAGCTAATCCGATACAATAGGGAGTGCCCTCTCACCGTTAGCCCATGGGTTCCTCCATCACTGAACCATCCCCCCCATCTCGTTGGCAGTCCCTAAAGGCCAATATTCTGATCATTGTGATGGCTGTACTGCTGACCCTACTGGTGCGTTTTTTTGTGGCGGAGTCGCGGTTTATTCCCTCGGAGTCAATGGAGCCAACCCTCTGGCCAGGCGATCGCATTGTGGTTGAAAAAATTACTTACCGCCACCGACCGCCCCAGATAGGGGATATTGTTGTCTTTTATGCGCCACCTTTATTGCAAACTATGGGCTACAGTCGCGATCAAGCCCTCATTAAGCGAGTTATTGCCACGGCGGGGGATACAGTCGCGGTAGAGAATGGTCAAGTATGGGTGAACCATCAGCCCCTGCAAGAACCCTACATCGCAGAGCCGCCCGTTTATACCATGCCCCCCCTCACTGTGCCAGCCAACACCCTCTTCGTCATGGGTGATAATCGCAATCATAGTAATGACTCGCACATCTGGGGGGTTTTACCTGTCAAGAATGTCATTGGTCGGGCGATCGCCTGCTACTGGCCGTTCAACCACGCGGGAGCCCTGTCCTAGCGCAGCGCTCCAACGCCACCATCGAGCGGCAACAGTGATGCTACCGATTTGTTTGTTGCACACTCAACGGCTTCAGGACAATGTTTCTCAACCTCAAAGATATTATTCTGCTGCTGCACCCCATCCTTGCCTGCACCTTTGTCTTTCCGGTGATTGGCATCACCACCTTCTTTGCCTTGCAAACGCGTGAGCGGCGGCTGGCCACGAAATCAACAATTCCACCGACCGTGGGGTCGCTCCACGTTCAGTTGGGCAATCTGTTGGCGGCTGGAGTTGTCGGGATCACCCTCGTGGCTCTAGCCTACTCGGTGATCTTTGGCTTTCAGGGCTTTTTGATGCAAGCAGAAACTAATACCCTGCAGCCCCTCTCAGTCATCTTAGTCGCCTTAATGTTTATCGTCACCATTGGGGCAACGGCGCTGCTGTACCGGGCGCAGTCGCCGCTATGGCGGGGTGTGTTTGCCACCCTTTCCGGCATGGGGGKGGTGGTTCTAGCCTTTCAGCCCGGGGTGTTCCGGCGGGATGATGAGTGGTGGGCATCCCACTTTTACTTTGGTTTAGTGGCCGTCATGCTAATGATTTTTTCGGTGGCGATTGTCCGTGACATTTATCAAGATAGAACCCTAACGTGGCGACGCATTCACATGGGCCTGAATACCGTTGCCTTAGCGTTGTTTCTTTTGCAAGGCATTACCGGCACTCGCGATCTGCTGGAAATTCCCTTAAGCTGGCAAGCGCCAGTGGTGTATCAGTGTAATTTTGATGTCAATTCACCGGACTTTAAGACCTGTCCGTCCCCCTAATGCCGATACAATACTACGGGTTGGCATCCTCCCGCTGTCTAAAAGGGGATGACCGGAGGTATGGATGGCAGATTGGGTAACATGGCTGCAAGCAATTGTTTTGGGACTGGTTCAGGGCATCACGGAGTTTTTGCCCATCAGCAGTACCGCTCATTTAATTCTGTTTAGTGATGTATTGGGCTGGAAGGGCGTTTGGCACAAGACAGCACTGGATGCCATGCAGTTTGGTAGTGTCATTGCTGTGTTCTGGTACTTTTGGCCTGACCTTCGCCAAATTGTCATGGGTGCGTGGCAGGCATGGCAGCAAAAGGACTGGCAGCGGGATGAGTGGAAGCTCTTGATCGGCATTACTGTTGGTACGCTCCCTGCCTTAGGGGTGGGATTTATTTTGAAGCAAGCGAAGGTGGTGCTGGATACTCCAGAGATTATTGCCACCATGGCGATCACCATGGCAGTTCTGCTGGGGTTAGCCGAAAAATTCGGATCTCGCAAGCGCGCCTATCAGGACATTGGCATTTGGGATGGCATTCTGGTGGGCTGTGGCCAAGTCATCGCCCTGTTGCCGGGGGCATCGCGATCGGGGTCAACCTTAACGACGGCGCTCTTTTTGGGGCTGAATCGGGAAACGGCGGCTCGTTTTTCTTTTTTACTGGGCATTCCCACCTTGACGATCGCGACGTTGGTACAGGCCAAAGATGTGTTTGAGGAGGGCACCTTGTTTATTCCCCTACTGGTGGCCATTGTATCAAGCATGGTGTTTTCCTATTTAGCGATTGCTTGGCTCTTAAAATTTTTGCAGCGGCACTCAACGTGGGTGTTTATCTGGTACCGCATTGGGTTGGGGGTGGCCCTCTGGGGGGCGATCGCCCTCGGATCGCTACAGGCTGCCACTTAGGAGGGGTTAATAAAAATTTAATTTAGCCTGTGGTCAAGATCACAGCAGAATCACGGATGTGTACTCATACTAAGGTATGGGATCGTGGAGTATGGACTTAATATGCTGAGAGGCAGCGATCGGGTGTGCCATTTACCTCAGCACTGCTGGGGTTGTTAACTGTAAGATTACCAAGAGATTGTGTAGCCTATGCCACTGCATACCCTCAACAGCGATAATGCCGAGTTAAAAACTTCGACCCTATCCTTACTACAGACCTATCAAGCAACACCAACACTAGAACTGCGCAATCAACTGGTGCAGCTTAACCTAGGGTTAGTCCGCAAAGAAGCCTATCGCTGGGTGCAGTTCTCTCAGGAGAGCTTTGAGGACTTAATGCAAATTGGCTGTATGGGCTTAATTCGGGCGATCGAGCGCTTTGACCCCAGTAAAGGGGTAGCTTTTAGCTCGTTTGCCATGCCCTATATCCGCGGTGAAATCCAGCACTACCTGCGGGATAAAAGCCCACAAATTCGTGTACCACGGCGATGGTACACCTTGCAGTACCAAGCCAAGCGCGTTAGCCAAGACCTGCGGCAACAACTCAACCGCTGTCCTACCGACAGTGAAATTGCCCATGCCCTTGAGGTACCCCTTGAAGAATGGGAAGCTGCCAAGTTAGCTACCTACCATGCCACCCCTATCAGCTTGGATGCTCCCACGGTTGAAGGCGAGGACGAAGGAGCGTCCCTTGGCGATATTGTCCCTGACCAACGGTACCAAAGCTTTCAGTTAGCCCAAGAAGATCGGTTGCGTTTGCAGCAGTGCCTCCAGAAACTCGAAAGCCGCACCTGTCAGATTTTAGAGTTTGTCTTTCTCCACGATTTAAGCCAGAAAGAAACTGCTGAGCTACTCGGTTTAAGTGCCGTAACCGTATCTCGGCAAATTAAAAAAGGCCTGCGTGCGCTCCAGCAAATGATGGCAGCAGATGATAAAGAGTGATGCCAGTTAACCTCGATGGATTTTATTTTTTATAAAAGATAAAAGTGCGTCACAGAAAACCTCCGAGAAGCCCCGCACCTTCAGGTCGGGGAGGGACAGGAGCGGCAATTGAGAGGGGGTCAATACCCCCGAAATTGCCAGGTTTAGTACGCTTGTTTTTCATAGTTACATGTGGAAATATAAGAGGATGAAACAAACTCTGACACTAGTTTGCAAACTTGCAACCACACCTGAACAAAATGCCAAGATTGAGGCAGTGCTTCAGGCGTTTGCTGCTGCTTGCAACTATGCCAATGAGCGAGTCAAACCCAAAACAACCAGCAAAACAACGATTCAGTCGTTGTCGTTGGTCTATAACGACCTGCGAGAACAGTTTGGGTTGAGTGCTAATCAGGCAGTCAGGGTTTGTGCCAGGGTTGGGGCGAATCGAAAAACAGCCAAAGTGAAGGGCAAACCGGTCAAAGCGTTTCGTCCAACTTCGGCAGACTATGATGCCCGAATCTTCTCTTTTCGGGAGACGGATTGGACAGTCAGCCTGACCCTGCTGGGATGTAGAGAACACATCAAACTGGACATAGGACACTACCAGCGCGGCAAGCTGAAGGGGTGTCAACCCACGTCGGCTCAACTGTGCAAGCACAGAGATGGACGATACTACATCCACATTCAACTGAGCGACGACGCTCCTGAACCCATTCGGTCGGACAAGGCGATTGGCGTTGATTTCGGTCGGCGTGAAATTGCTAAAACTAGTACCGATAACGGTTGGGATGCTCAGCAGTTGAATCAAGTCCGAGATCATTTCGCCAAAGTGAGAGCATCGCTCCAGCAAAAAGCCTCGAAGGGCACACGGTCGAGTCGGCGTCGATGCCGACAAGTCCTGCAACGGCTGTCGGGGAGGGAGAGACGTTTTCAGCGATGGCTCAATCATTCCATCAGTGCATCCATCATTCGTGAAGCAAAACACCTCCATGCCATTGTTGCTATCGAGGATTTGACCGGCATTCGCGATAGAATCAACCAGCAACCGAGAAACACGACCGAGCGGAGACGGTCGAACAGTTGGGCGTTCTATCAGTTGCGACAATTCCTGGAATACAAGGGTATCAAGGAAGGAGTTGAGGTGGTTGCTGTACCCCCTGCCTATACCAGTCAAACCTGCCATTGTTGCTTGCATATTGGGTTGAGAACTGAAAAAAAGTTCAGGTGTGGGCATTGCGGATGGATTGGTGATGCAGACCTAAATGGAGCAATCAATATTGCGCTTTTGGGGCAGTCCGTAACGCTGCCTGGAGGCTCCTGGCTGGCTTGCGAGATAGCCGGAGGGCTACAGAAAGCCTCGCCCTTCTAGGGCGGGGAAGTTTACCCTCGTACAAGAAAACACGGCGCTCCCGTAACCGCAGGACAATCTTACGCTCTAAGGCGGGTAAAAAATTAGCAGCATCCCCCAGAGGAGGTAATGCCATTGTGGGGGGAGCAATCGTCAATGGTAAATACGGCTCTGTGTCAGGGGCACGACTCAGGGTTGCCTCAGCAGGGACAGCACCAGCACTGCTGTAGCCAGTAGCGATCGCCCCGATAGCGCCTATCAACAAACCCCAAAAATGTGTTTTTCCCCACCGTGACATGACGACGACTCCTGGCTTAATCTTTTTTGTCAATATGGGGTTACTTATGAGCTTGACTACCACTGAAGCTATGCCCTTGTACCCCACATTGTGCATTTGCTAAATAGCAAAAAGCGGCGTTGCCGAATGGAAGTATGATGTTCGGGTGTGAGTCTTTTGCCGCCCTCACCCTAGCCCTTTCCCAAAGGAGAGGGAACAAGACTCTTAGCGCCCTTCTCCCCAAGGAGAAGGGTTGGGGATGAGGGCAGCCACACTCAGCAACACCCAAAAAGCTACCGTTGGTTACGCGCCTAGTACAGAATCCGAGCAGGCGGTGGCGGTGGAGCAGCAGCAGGGATGCGAGCTGGAGGTGGCGCGGTGACTTAGGGGACTTGAATCGGGGTGACGGCTACGTAGGGAGGGGCAGGCACAATAGCGGCACAAATGATTTTGGCCGTTGGGACGCTGGCCTTAGGCTTGAGAATCACGGCAATATCCATACCCTCAACAATTTCAGCCCGAAAAGGGCGCTGGCGATGTTTGCGATCAAACACCACCACAATTTCTTCTCCCCACGGCTGGCGTAGAGTGACATTATCGCCATCAATATTGGTAACAATTCCCCGCACAGCCTTGACCTCACGGGCTTCGGCGGGAGCTAACATCACAGTTGCACAAGTTGCTGTTGCAGCAAGGGCAACCACAGCGGCACGACGCATATTAAACACAGCTTTACTCCTGTTTAATCAATCCAAACCACGGTATTTAGGCGTGTTGAACAATTTCTTGACGCCCCACAAAAAAAGCAATCCCAGTCATTCAAACCAAGTGTCCTTAGAACGAACTCAGGATTCTAGAACTTGAATACTGAAAATTGCATGAACGAGAAGTGAATAATTACCCGCATTGTACGAACGAGTTCCCGATAGCGTCAAGGTTTATCGATGAATCTTGATACTTCCTTAAGGACATCAACATTGACCTATTGCTGTCCTAGGACAGTCGTCCATGCCATCAATGGGCGGTGCTACCGCTCAGCAGACTGGTTGCTGGCGTAGCTGACAACGTGCCTAGGGGTGTATAACGATAGGCTGCCCAACCTCAAGCACTCAATAGACAGGTGTTTGCTGGTTACGGCATACGTGACCCGCTAAAGGTGTCGTTAAGCGGCTAAGACTTTTAGGCAGGCACGGGCGATCGCCCAATCTTCCTGGGTCTGTAGGACAAGCACTCGAACCCTAGAGGTAGCGCTGGCAATGTCGCGATCGCCATGGTGTTGTTCATTCGCCACAGGGTTGAGGTGCACCCCTAGCCACCCCAGACCGTGGCACACATCAGCCCGCACCGATGGCGCGTTTTCACCAATTCCCGCTGTAAACACCAGTGCATCCACCCCTCCCAAAGGCGGGATTAAGCTAGCAATGCCCCGCTGTAGCGAATAGATAAAGCAATCGTAGGCAAGCTGTGCTGCTGCTACTCCCTGATCGATGGCTGCCAAAATTTGACGTAAATCATTACTAATGCCGGAAACCCCCAACAGTCCCGACTGCCGATTGACCAGTTGATCTAACTGATCCACGCTGTAGCCACGGCGCAGCAAATACAGCAAAATCCCCGGATCAATATCACCACAGCGAGTGCCCATCATCACCCCCGCAGCAGGAGTAAAGCCCATGGTCGTCTCAACACACTGGCCTCCTTTAACCGCCGCCAACGAGCAGCCATTGCCCAAGTGACAGGTAATTAACCGTAATACTGTCGGGGGCAGCTCTAGCAGTGGAGCGGCACGTTCACTGACGTACTGATGGCTAATGCCATGGAAACCATAACGCTGAATACCTGCTGCGCTCAATTCTTGGGGGATAGGATAGGTTCGCGCCACCCTTGGCAGGTGAGCATGGAACGCTGTATCGAACACGGCCACTTGCGGAATCTGTGGGCAGAGTTGCTCCATCACCTCGATGCCTGCCAGATTTGCGGGATTGTGCAAAGGAGCATACTCACTAAATTCAGCGATCGCCGCTTTAACAGCAGCATCAACCTGTACAGGGGCCTGATAGCGCGAACCGCCATGTACCACTCGATGCCCAATCATGCAAATATCATCTAGGGTCTGCACAACAGCGGTCTGTCCCTCGGTGAGAGTCGCTAGGAGAGCCTTTACCCAAGTGGGCAACCCAGCGATCGCCCCTTGAGGATGGGTGAGGATGCTCTGGTACTGTTGGTGCGAAGTCTTGACCTTGAGCTTTGCTGTTGTTGGGTCTTCTCCCCAATCCAACAGAGCGTGCCAACAGGGCGGGGGCACAGTGTCTGGCTCGGCCTCCAGTTGATACAAGCAAACCTTCAGGCTACTGGAGCCAGCATTTAGTACCAGTATCGTCGTTGGAAAACGTGTCACCGGAGGTGCCTTAATTACTGCTGCGTTTGAATTTGCTGGTTATCGAGGGCATCCAACAGCTCAGCTAAGGCAATGATATCCTCACCATCGTATTCCCGCTTCCAGAGCAGTTGGGAAATTTGGTTTTCAATAGCTGAGGTCAACACCTGTGTTTCCAGCACACGGCGGACTAACCGTTGAATCATCATAGGCTTCGAACTCTTAGGGCACGTGCTCAGTTGCCTTCTAGGTTAGCCTACCGGATTGGCAGACAACGACCTGTAGCCACTTTGTGAAGTGTCACAATTTCCTATACTTCAGGGAGTGGGATCATAAAGTCTGGTGACCCTAGCATAGGGGATCATCGTATTTAAAGTAAATCGTGTTTCGATAAATTAAGGAAAGTTGAAATTCTAAAATATACCGGATATACTGAAGGGCGACTTTTGTAAACCCGGCAACAGTCCTTATAGCAAAAAGGAGGTAGGGCAACTTGGCCAGAAGACGGAAGCGGAAGAGTCGGCGTCGTCTTGAAGGGCGCAGGATCCTTGAGTGCGTACCTCAATATAGCATTGAGAGTGGCGAAGATAAACCAGTGACCGCGGCTCGGAAATTCATTCAGGCTAAGGGGATCGCGCCACCTGCCTTACTCCTTGTCAAGCGTAATGAGCATACAACCGATCGCTATTTCTGGGCAGAAAAAGGGTTGTTTGGTGCGCAGTACGTTGAAGAGAATCATTTTTTATTTCCCAGCTTGCGGGAATTAGCTGAAGAAAAAATGGCAACCACAGCACGCTAGCGGCTGTGGTTTTTAACAAAAGATTATTTCTGAGAACAACGAGCTAGGGCACCTCTCTGGCTCGCTCTTTTTTAAGGGATTCCCAACCGCGTTCAGCAGGCAATGTTCAACGTAGTTTTTTTAAGTCGGGGGATCGGCCAACGTGTTCATAGCGTCAGCGGTGGCAGGCGATCGCAACCCCCACGCTCCCTAGGTACTGACGCCGCTAGGTATTAATTTCTTTTTAACCTTTTTGATTCCTAGGGCAACCATCGTTAACTTTCGTTGCAATTCATAGGATTCTGTAGCGTGGATCGCATGGATAAATGGAGTCTAAAGGCTATGATGAACTCAAATTGCTTCTGAGTTCGGGTTATGACACTGTACATTGGCAACCTCTCCTATGACGCGACCGAGGAAAATCTGCGCGAAGTGTTTGAAAAGTATGGCGAAATTCGCCGGATTGTGTTGCCGGTGGATCGTGAAACAGGCAAACGTCGTGGTTTTGCCTTCGTAGAGCTAGTGGATGAAAGTCAGGAAACGGCAGCAATTGATGATCTCGATGGCGCAACATGGCTAGGACGCGTGCTCAAAGTGAATAAGGCGAAGCCAAAGCAGTAAGACGCCATCCAAATCTCTCATCCTAAGGGCATACTGGTAGGGAAGTGCTGTTGAGTTTCGCTTGTTTTGCTATGCCCCGACGTTCTCCCCCGCCGCGATCGCCCTCCCGTGCTCGCCCTCAGCCCAGTCGAGTATCGGAAACGGAGTCCAAATTTAACTCCCGTACCCTCGCGGTCTTGGGAGGAGTGTTTATTATTGGTGTTGGTGTTGGTGTCACCTTTAGTAAAACCACCACCCTCAACCCCGATAATGTAGCCTCTACCCAGTTTATTGATCAGGCAGCACCTAACCCCGATATTTGCGTTCAGTTTGGCGCGAGTGCCATTGCCGTTGACACCCGTATTTTTGTTACCTTTAACCCCTTCTCTGTGTTTGTGTCCCAGCCTCTGATGCAGCCGGGCTGCGTGATCCGAGCCAACAACGTTGCACTGCTGGAGCAACGCAAACTCATTACGGGCGAGCAGTTACGCACCTGTCGGCAGCGACTCAATACCTTTGGCTATGTCGGTAACCTCGAAGGTAACCCCGACATTAGCTGTGTCTATCAAAGTAATACCGATAAGAATCTCTTCTTGAAATTATCGGGGCTCAGTAGTGGCTCAGCAGACACCAATAATTTTTAGAGGAGAGGTATGCGGAAACGGCCTCGCTGGCGGCTTAATCAGGGGACTCAACGCTTTGGCTCTGCTTTTATGTTGGCGGGGAAAGTTACCTTCCATCTGCTGAAAGGTCGCATTTCCTTTCGTAATTGCATGAATCAAATGGCGTTGGTGGGGCCAGAATCGGTGGGGGTTGCCCTCATTACCGCAGCCTTTGTGGGGATGGTGTTCACCATTCAGGTGGCGCGGGAGTTTATTACCTTTGGTGCTACCTCAGCGGTTGGCGGGGTACTGGCGATCGCCCTCACCCGCGAACTGGGCCCCGTATTAACAGCGGTTGTGTTGGCGGGTCGCGTAGGGTCTGCCTTTGCTGCGGAAATTGGCACCATGAAGGTGACGGAGCAAATCGATGCCCTCCATATGCTGGGCACGGATCCGGTGGACTACCTCGTGGTTCCGCGTTTTATTGCCTGCCTGCTGATGTTGCCGATTTTGAATATTCTTTCCTTGGTAACTGGCCTATGGGGCGGGATGATCATTGCCGATTATCTCTACGGCATTCCCCGCAGCGTTTACATCGAGTCTATTCAAAACTTTCTACAATCATGGGATATTTGGAGTTCTATTATTAAATCTGGAATTTTTGGCGCTGTTGTGGCCATCATTGGCTGTAACTGGGGGCTGACCACGACAGGGGGGGCAAAAGGGGTGGGACAATCCACCACCGCAGCAGTGGTGATGTCATTGCTCGCGATCTTTATCCTAAATTTCTTTCTCTCGTGGGCACTATTTGGCGGAGAGAGTAATTTGATTCCGGCTGTCTAGGATGGCACAAGACTTACGGACGGGTCAGGGGTGGCGTGTTGGCTGGCGCAGCGAGTCTAATGCATTCCCAGCGCTGGTGGGGAGTAACCACTGGGCGGTTGAACTTACCGCCGCCGAATTCCAAGCCTTTACTGCGCTACTGGCTCAACTGACGCAGCAGTTACAGGGGATGAGCAGTGAACTGATGCCCGATGAGGCGATCGCCCTCACCGCTAGCAATGACCAGATCTACCTAGAGCTTGACGGCTACCCCCATGCCTACGGCTTACACCTGATTGTGCTTCAGGGGCGGCGGGCTGAAGGGGAATGGCCTGCGCCGGTATCAGCGGATTTCCTGCTGGCGTGCGCTGAGTTGGCTGCAACCCTCAAGTGCCCCAACGCTCAAAGCTAGAATAAAATCAATTGTTTTAGTTGCTGTCGCCCCTATGACCTCTGCCAAGCCTCCCAAGGTGACACCTGCCCTTGCTGCGTTGGTGAACACCACAAAGCAACTGCAACAGCAGGAGCAACTGGTGGGACTATTGCCCCCCCTCATTAGCTATAGCACTGACGCTCTGGGGATGGCCTTTGTCTGGTTGGCGATCTACAACGACCGTGGCAAACAATTGATTGGACAGGGGGGCATCACCCCTGTGGGCGAGGTAGGGCTGCTCAAGCAAAAAATACCGCTAGTCCCGGGTAGCCTTTTAGACCAAGTCCTCATGCAACGTAAGCCCATTAGCTTACCCAGCCTCAAAGAGGAACCCCGCCTTGGCGAGTGGCGCGATGCGGCAGTGCGGCTGGGGATTCAAGGTGCTGTGATTTATCCGATTGTGCGGCATCGCCACCCCCTTGGGGTGCTGATGCTAGGCTCAACTACGTGGGGCGAAACGCTACGGGGAGATGACCTTGCCCACATGACTCTCTTGATGAGCGTCCTTGGGGCTGAAGTTGAACGGCTAACGGCCACCAAGCCCAGCAGTGACCCCCCTCAGGCCAGCGTACCCGTAGTGGGTCACGATGACCCCATCCACCATTTACTACAGGAGGCCAGCCGTGCCAACACCCTTGGCCAGCGTATTGAAGCACTGCTGTTGGCCTTGCATCAGTTCTGCCAACCCCAGCGCACGAGTTTGTTTTGGCGTGACTTAGAGCAGCCCCTCTACCGTCGCCGCAGTTACACCCTCGGTAAGCCTATGGGGCGCGAGAGCCAGCGTCAACCCTTGGCGATTACCCAGCAAGAATTGGGGGGATGTTATGCTGCCTTGGCGGGGGGGCAAACCGTAAGTGTCAGTGACATGCAAAGCGTGGTCAGCAGTACGGCTCCGCTGCGCCTGATGCAGATGCTGAACTGCCGTGCCTTAGTGGCTACTCCCATTCTCATGGGCACCGAGGTGATGGGGTTCCTGACCCTTGAGAAAGCGGAACCCTATCCATGGAATGACAACGAAAGGAGACTATTGCGAGTCGCAGCAGATCTATTGGCCTTGGCCGCCCCCGTAGAGCGTGCCGAGCAGATGCTGGGGCAAACGCAGCAAGCGCAAAGCCTACTGAGCGATCTCACCCAAGCAATCTGTGATGAACAGGACTGGAAACGAGTGCTACAACAGGCGGGGGAGAGGCTGGCAGCAGAATTTGCAGCCCAGTGGGTATTTTTGCTCAGCTACAATTCCCTCAGTCAAACCTTTGATGTGCTGCTTCAGCATCCGGCACCGCGAGGGCGCGATCGCCATCCACCCTTGCCACCCCTGCAAAAAATGGATTGGCAATTACTGGAAACCGCAACCACCGCGATCGCCCTCGAGGACTATACCAACGAACTGCGATTGTTCTCGTGGAAAGATGCCCTCAGCAAACTGAATATCAAATCCTTGATGGTGGCCACCACCACACCGGGGCATTCCCTAGAAGCCGTGCTCTTGGTGGGTCGCAGCGAGCCAACCCTATGGGGGCGATCGCAACAAACCCTTTTGCAAGACGTTGCCCGTGCCCTTGGCCTCCTCAGTCATCAATGGCAACTGCAAACAACCAACAGCCAGCAAGAGCAGGTGCGCTCGGCAATGTTGGCAGGACTAGCGGCACTACAGCGCACCCAAAATCTGGAGCGTGCAGAATTAGCGGGTCTGCAACACATCATGAACTTAATGCAGGTGCCCCTAGTGGCCTTGGTTACGTGGCCTCCGGGTCAGACAACTGGCTGGATTGTTGCGCCACCTCCGGGTCACCCGAAGTTTGCCATCCGGAATGAGGCGGAAGTTGCCATCTACGAAGACCCCCTCATCCACAGCGCCCTCATGGCCTCCCAAGCCGATCTGAGTACCAATCCCCACGCGTGGTTAATTCAAACCACCGCAGCAGCACTTGACCCCCGTACCCGCGAATGGCTTTGTGGGCCAGATATTGGCCAAGTGTTGGCGATCGCCCTGCGAACAGATCCTGAGTACGAGCCTTCAGGAGTATTAATCATTGCCGATCGCCCCCAGCGTCTCTGGTCAACCCTACACCTAGAGTCATTGATTACCCTAGTAAACCACATGGCTTGGGCACACCGCAGCATTTGCTTAGTGCAGGTGCTCACCCAGGGTTGGCAAACCCTAGAAAACCTAAACTGGTACAAACATCGGCGAGTCGAGCACGCCTACGGCCAACTGGCCAGTACCTGCAACCAATTTAACCAGTGGTTGCAACAACACCCCGAGCAGGCAGATCCGCAGCTGCGCCGCCTCGGGAGTTTACTCCAGAGTCAACTGGAATCCCTGCATCCCCTACTGACGAAGGAAATATGGCAACTTGAAAAGTCCGTTGACAGTGCTGGTTTGGCAGTTATTCTCAAGCGCACCCTCGACCGCATTGAACACTGGAAACAAAAGAAAGACCTCTGGATTCAGGTGCACAACCAACCTGTGCTCACCCTCAGCGGCGATATTAGCAAGCTAGAGCTAATCCTTTACGAGTTACTTTTATTTGCCTGCCAGCGATCGCCCTCCCAAGGACGGGTGGATCTCTGGTGTCAGCAACTCGAAGGAATAGGGCAGGGAGGCAAAGCCCTTGCATGGCTCGAGCTGTCGATTACCGATAATGGCGACATCGACCCACGCTTGCTCATTGATCTGCACCACCTCGATCATTTAGATTGGCTGGCACCGTCCAGCTTAGATCACCCCCCCGGTCGCCACCTCAAAGTCTGCTTTGCCCTCTGCCAGCGACTCGGCTATACCCTCGATATGTACAAACTAGAGGATGGCCGTGTCCTCAGCCGCTTAGTGATTCCCCTCAACAATGGCGATAGTGGCACCTTTGAACTGCAACAATTGTCCCAACCGCGCTCCCCCCAATGACCCCCAGCACCATTGCCTTACTGGGGCTACCCAATACCGGTAAATCCACCTTCTTTAACCGCATTGCTGCTGCCCGTGCCCGGGTGGGCAACTGGCCGGGCATCACCGTGGATATGGCTCAGGCCACCGTGACCCTCAACGGCGAAAGCGTCACCCTCGTGGATTTACCCGGCATCTACGATCTGGCGGGAACCGCTGCCGATGAAACTATTGTGCGGCAGTTTCTTGCCCAAGTGCCGGTGCGGTTAATTCTGGTGATTCTCAATGCCAGCCAAATTCAGCATCAGTTACGGTTGGTGCTGCAAGTCAAAGCGTGGAGAATTCCAACGGTCGTTTTGTTGAATATGGTGGATGAAGCGCGACGATTGGGAATTGAGATAAACACCCAAGCCTTGGGCGATCGCCTCGGTGTACCCGTGGTTGCCCTGAGTGCCAAGTATGGCGGTGGCTATCTAGAGGCCTACCACACCCTCAGCCATGCCCTGCAGCACGCCCCCATCCCCTCACAGCCTCTGCAAGAGCCTGTGCTACCCGATATTCCCCCTGAGGCAGTCGCACCGTTCCTCAAAGGAGCTGTCACCTGGCCCAGTTTGCCCCAACAAACCCTGACGCAGCGGCTCGATCGCTGGCTGTTGCACCCCCTGTGGGGGCTGCCCCTGTTTTTCGTGGGACTGTACCTTGTCTTTCAAGGGGTGTGGAGTCTTGGGCTAGGGGTACAGGGTTGGCTCAGCGATGGTTTTGAGCAGTTGC
Source organism: Synechococcus sp. PCC 6716 (assembly GCF_022570815.1). Taxonomy (NCBI): domain Bacteria; kingdom Bacillati; phylum Cyanobacteriota; class Cyanophyceae; order Synechococcales; family Synechococcaceae; genus Synechococcus; species Synechococcus sp. PCC 6716. The sequence continues at coordinate 24,518 of NZ_JAKLTU010000008.1, read as the reverse complement.
AAGCCACCGTGCTCAGCCCCCTCGTAGCGCCGTGGCCACCCTTGTGGCAGAGCATGGTGGTCGAGGGGCTGTATGGGGGCATCACCACCGTTGCGTCCTTTGTGCCTTTAGTAACAATTTTTTTTATTGCCATGGCCATCATTGAGGACAGTGGCTACCTAGCGCGAGCCGCGTACTTAATGGATGGTCTCATGGCGCGATTAGGACTAGATGGCCGCAGTTTTGTGCTCAGCCTCATGGGGTTTGGCTGCAACGTCCCCGCCTTGATGGCCACGCGCGTCATCCGCTCACCAGGGCTGCGGCTGCTGACCATGCTGGTGATTCCCTTCTCCCTGTGCTCGGCACGGCTGCAGGTGTTTGTCTTTCTCATTGCCTGTTTATTTCCCCCCCAGTGGGGAGCGGTAGTGCTCCTGTCTCTGTACGGTTGGAGTGTGGTGGTTGCCCTGCTCACCGCCCTGTGCGCCCAAGGGTATTTTCCCAATACGGATCCCTTTCTTTTGGAGTTGCCCCCCTATCGTTGGCCAACCCTGGCCCAAGTGGGGTGGCGGGCATGGGGGGAGGTGCGGCATTTCTTGGCGCGCGCCAGTGGATTTATTATGGCGGGAGTACTGGTGGTGTGGGCACTCACCCATTTGCCCCTCAGTGCTGCCCCGGCCAGTGCCGAAACTTGGGCAGGTCAATTGGGTCTGGCTCTACAGCCGCTACTAGCTCCCGTGGGTATTACGCCACCGTTGACCATTGCCTTGATCGTGGGGTTCGTGGCCAAGGAGATTGTCATTGGTGCGTTGGCCGTCATTTACCAGTTACCTGGCAGTGAGCTACAGCAGGCGATCGCCCGAGATCTCACGCCCCTACAGGCCTATAGTTTTATGGTGTTTACGTTGCTTTATACCCCCTGCTTAAGTACGCTGGCGACCCTGTGGAGCGAGTCGAAGCAGTGGCAATTTACTGTGTTTGCGACCGTCTATGCCCTTGGCATCGCGTGGCTGGTCAGCGGTAGTGTGTATCAACTGGGACATTGGTGGGGGTGGGGATAGTGGCCACCCTGTGGGGCGTTGGTGTCGGCCCTGGCGATCCGGAGTTAATTACCCTCAAAGGCTGGCGGCGGCTGCAAGCAGCACCGGTGGTGGCCTTTCCGGCAGGGGTGCAAGGGCGTATGGGGGTGGCAGAGCAGATTATTGCCCCCCATCTGAAGCCACAGCAGGTACGGCTCCCCCTTGAGTTTCCCTACGTCTTGGACGAGAACCTGTTGCAGCAAGCGTGGCACATTGCGGCTGAGTGTGTCTATGACTACCTGCAGCAAGGACTGGATGTGGTGTTTGCCTCGGAAGGGGATGTGAGCTTCTATAGTACCTTCACCTACCTTGGCAGCGCTGTCCAGCAGCTTGACCCCACGGTACCCCTAGGAATTATTCCGGGAATTTGCTCGCCCTTAGCGGCAGCGGCGGTCTTGGGGCTGCCCTTGACCTGCGGCGGCGATCGCCTCGCTATTTTACCTGCTATGTACCATGCAGATGAACTCACCCAAGCATGGGGATGGGCCGATGTTCTTGTCTTAATGAAAGTACGGGCGGTCTATCCCCAAGTGTGGCAGTGGTTGCAGACCCATAATCTGCTGGCGCAAGCGGCGGTGGTGATCTGGGCAACAACGCCCCAGCAACAGGTGTATTACCCTCTGACTCGCTGGCCTGCCTTAGAGCTACCCTACTTTTCGCTGCTGCTGGTGTGGAAATATGCCTCCCCATTTCGGTCTGACCAAAAAATGGGGCATTGCATAATATAGATATGAATTTAGAGATATGAATTTAGATATGAATTAGAGAAGTAACGAATGCAGTGTCCCAAATGTCAATCGACCCACATCCGTAAGAATGGACGGAACAGACAAGGGAAACAAAATCATATTTGCGTCACCTGTGGACGGCAGTTCATTCAAAACTATGACAGACCAAACGGCTATGATGAACAGACAAAACAGGAATGCCTGACCGCTTAGGTGAACGGAATGGGATTTAGAGCGATAGAGCGATTAAAGGGAGTCCATCACACAACTATCATTCATTGGGTAAAATCTGTGGGAACACGGTTGCCGAATGCTAATGACCCTGAACAAAGTCCTGAGGTAGCAGAACTTGATGAATTGGAAATGTTTGTCGGCTCAAAAAAACAAAATCTGGCAGTGGAGAGCCGTTGACCACTTTAGAAAAGGAATTTTAGGCTGGGCCATAGGCGATCGTCGTCATGAAACATTCTGGGCATTACTGAATAGACGTATGATTTTTGAGTTTGAATCTTTTGCCGCCCTCACCCAAAGGAGAGGGAACAAGACTCTTAGCTCCCTTCTCCCTAGGGAGAAGGGTTGGGGATGAGGGTAATTCATAGCTTCATTCAGCAATGCCGTTTCATCTTTGGGGGCGGCTCAAATCTATCTTGTAGTAATGAAGTTATAAGGTCGTGCTGGGCGGTGACCACGACTCCTCGGTAATTATGGTAGCACTGGGGCGCAACTGGGCTGACTCCATGCTGCCATGGACTTGTAATGCTTGGATAAGGTTAGCCATTTCTAGGGCATTGAGGGCATACTCCCACCCTTTGTTGCTTTTAATGCCTGCTCGCTCTAGCGCCTGCTGCATCGTATCGGTCGTGAGGATGCCATAGACAATGGGAACGCCGGTTTGCATCGCAGCCGTGGCAATCCCTTTAGTAACTTCGGCGGCCACATAGTCAAAGTGCGGGGTTTGACCACGAATGACCGCACCGAGGCAGATTACAGCCGCATAACGACGGCTCGCCGCCATTTGGGCAGCCACAAGGGGAATTTCAAAGCTGCCGGGTACCCAAGCATAGTCCACTTGAACTCCCTTGGGGTTTGGATCAACCCCATGGCGACGTAAGCAATCTTGGCAGCCGTCCAACAGCTTGGTAGTAATTAAGTCATTAAACCGGGAAATGACAATGGCAAACCGTGGTGAGCCAAGAACTTGATAGGTGCCTTCAAAAACAGCCATAGGGGAGGTTGCAGCCAATAAAGCATTAGGGCGGTTGCCTCTCCTCAGTATAACGTGCCCTTGGGCGCTCCTAGATGGCAATCTTCAACTGAGGGAGTCAGCTTATAACCGAAGGGAAAGTGTTGTTCCCCCCTCTGGTAAGACGAACTCTTGGCTAGCGGTTTTGCCTTTGGCGGTTACTGTTAAGCGATAGCGCCCGAGGTATCCTCGCCCTTGCCAGTGTCCTGCTTGGTTGGTTTTACCGCTGAGCGTTGTCCACCAGTCCTGAAAGAGGAGTTGGCGGTAGGTACGGGCAGCGCTTTTGGGCGAAAAATCACGGCGGTAGAGTGCGGCTTGGGGTCGCCAATGGTTGCCTTCCCAAAACCCCCAGAGCAGAATTTCTTTGACGGCAGGGTGGGCAAAGGCAATACGATAGATCTGCCGTAGGGTCTGTGCCTGCTGCTCCTCATCCGCAAGGCTAACGCTAACTTCGGTAATTTTTAGGGGTAAGTTAAATTGCGCTAAGGTATCGAGGGCACGCTGCATTTTAGCCGCATCGAGCGGGTATTCTAAATGGGCTTGAATGCCAATGCCACCAATGGGTACCCCTTGGTTAAGTAGTGTACGAATCTGCTGAACATAATCGTCGAGGCGATCGCCTTCGATAATGCCGTAGTCGTTCACGTAGAGCACGGCTTTGGGGTTGCCTTCGTGGCACCACTCAAACATCTCCTTAACGATGCCATCTCCTAAGCGGCTGCGGAAAAAATTACCGTGAAGCATTTCGTTATTAACATCAAACTCATTGATGCGCCCACGGTAGTGACGACAAACAGCGATGGCATGGGCCTTGACTGCGGAGCGCAATTGCTCGGGAGTTAGGGTTTTGAGCCATGCTGGATTGAACTGTTCTACTTCCCAAAAGAGGGTGTGCCCCCGCATGGGCCAACCTTGCGCCTCACTCCAAGCTAGGATGCGATCGGCCATCGTAAAGTCTAGCTTGCCCTGCTCTGGCTCAAGGTCATACCACTTCAGGGCATTTTCATGAACAGCGGCATTAAAATTCTGACGGGCGGTATCTCGGTACCAGTTGGCTGCTGCAGGTGGCGATGGTGCAAACATCGCTGTATCTAAGGCAACACCAAAGGGAAAGGTGTGGGTTTGCTGACTCAGCATGATACTGGCATTGGCAATCCCCCGTCCTTGAGCATCTTCCACAACCACGGTGAGGGGAGCTTGCCGGATTTGTTCGATGCGTGCCGTTAGAGCATCGGTGGCAGAGGTGGCTGATTGCCGGGCACAGGCCAGCACCAATCCAGCACTCAAGCACAGCAACAGCAGATAGCGCAGGAGCTTTAACATTGCTGCTCGAAAAAACGTTTCCCTTCAACGGTAGCAATTTCCATGGGAAAAGAGCTATGAGCAGCACGGACGGATGATCCTGTATAGACAACTCCTTCAATGGGTTCCGCTTTTTTCAGGGGGGCATCGCCCTGTAGCGTTGCTCAAACTCTCTGGGGGTCAAGCGATCGCCATAGCCTAGCAGGGAACCTGAAGGAGTTGATCTTAACAGCCGCTTACCGGGGGACTTACGATGTGGCTAAGGCAGCCGTAGCATCGTGGCGTTGGAAGATAAGTCGCTCGTTATCCCCCACCTCAACGGTCACTGTATCCCCATCATAGAAATCGCCACGGAGAATGCCTTTGGCTATAGGGGTTTCCAGTTGTTTTTGCACTGCCCGCTTCAGCGGACGGGCACCATAGACGGGATCGTAGCCCACTTCGACTAGGAAGTCGATAGCTTTGTCCGAGAGGGCGAGGGTAATGTGGCGATCGCTCAGGCGATCTTGCAGCCGCTGCACTTGCAGTTTCACAATCTGCCGCAACTGCTCTTTGCGGAGGCTATGGAAGATAATAAACTCATCCACGCGGTTGAGAAATTCCGGGCGGAAGTGGTTGCGCATGGCCTCCATAACGCGGTTGTACATTTCACTGTAGCGGCTGTCATCCCCGGCCACATCCAGAATGTATTGCGAGCCGATATTGCTGGTCATGATAATGATCGTGTTTTTGAAATCGACGGTGCGCCCTTGGGCATCGGTGACCCGCCCATCATCAAGAATTTGCAGGAAAACATTAAACACATCGGGATGGGCTTTTTCAATTTCATCAAAGAGAACAACAGCGTAGGGACGACGGCGAATGGCCTCGGTCAGTTGCCCACCTTCGTCATAGCCGATATAGCCCGGAGGCGCACCAATGAGGCGAGATACGGCGTGTTTTTCCATGTACTCGGACATGTCAATGCGTACCATGGCCTCTTCGGTGTCAAACATGAAGGCCGCCAACGTCTTAGCGAGTTCGGTTTTGCCCACGCCCGTTGGGCCGAGGAAAATAAAGCTAGCAATGGGACGGTTGGGGTCGGCTAAACCCGCCCGGGAGCGTTGAATGGCTTCAGCCACAGCGGTAACGGCCTCGTCTTGGCCAATGACTCGCTTGTGGAGTTCGTCTTCTAGGTGCAGCAGTTTTTGCGCTTCTGATTCCACCAGCTTGCTGATGGGAATGCCGGTCCACTTGGAGATGATTTCAGCAATGTCTGCCTCGGTGACTTCATCCCGCAGCAGCGATCGCCCACCGACTTGGGTCTGCTGTAGCTTGGCTTCGGTATCGGCCAGTTGTTTTTGCAGATCCGTGAGTTTGCCGTACTTCAGCTCTGCAGCGCGGTTGAGGTCATAGTTGCGCTCGGCCTGCTGAATCTCAATGTTGACTTTTTCAATATCTTCCTTAATGGCTTGCAGTCGATCAATGACTTCTTTTTCCGCTTGCCACTGGGCATTGAGGCGACTTTGCTCTTCCTTGAGATCGGCAAGTTCTTTCTCCAGTTTTTCGAGGCGATCGCGAGAAGCGGCAGAGGTTTCTTTTTGCAGCGAGAGCCGCTCCATTTCTAGCTGCAAAATTTTGCGGTCAATTTCATCCAGCTCCTCAGGTTTAGAGGTAATCTCCATTTTCAGCTTGGCGGCTGCCTCATCCACAAGGTCGATGGCCTTGTCCGGCAAGAAGCGATCGCTAATGTAGCGGGTTGACAGTGTGGCCGCAGCCACCAGAGCCGTATCGGAAATTTTCACCCCATGGTGAATTTCGTAGCGCTCTTTCAGACCCCGCAAAATCGAGATCGTATCTTCAACGCTGGGCTGATCCACATAGACCTGTTGAAAGCGCCGCTCTAAGGCTGCATCTTTCTCGATATATTTGCGGTATTCATCAAGGGTGGTGGCACCAATACAGCGCAGTTCCCCCCGCGCCAGCATCGGCTTGAGCAGGTTGCCCGCATCCATCGCCCCTTGGGTTGCCCCTGCTCCCACAACGGTATGGATTTCATCAATAAAAAGAATAATCTGGCCGTTGGACTCGGTTACCTCTTTGAGCACTGCTTTGAGGCGCTCTTCAAACTCACCGCGGTACTTGGCACCGGCAATCAGCGCCCCCATATCCAAGGCAATGAGTTGGCGATCGCGCAGGGAATCGGGAACATCCCCTGCCACAATACGCTGAGCCAAGCCCTCGGCAATGGCAGTTTTACCCACCCCCGGCTCGCCAATTAAAACCGGATTATTTTTAGTCCGCCGCGAGAGAATTTGAATCACCCGCCGAATTTCATCATCACGCCCAATCACCGGATCCAGCTTGCCTTGGCGGGCAAGGAGCGTCAGATCACGGCCATACTTTTCAAGGGAGGCGTATTTTCCTTCTGGGTTTTGATCCGTCACTTTTTGAGTACCGCGAATTTGCTGAATGGTTTCTCGTAGCCCTCGTTCTGTGAGGCCAACATCCTGGTAGAGCTTTTTGCCGAAGCGATCGTCGTGAGTAAACCCCAAGACTAAATGCTCAATCGAGATAAAGTCATCCCCAAATTGTTTACGCACCTCGTCAGCGCGATCTAGGAGCTTATCCAGACTTTGCCCCAAATAGACGCCACTGGGATTCGCAATCTTGGGCTGACGATTGATAAACTCATCGGTGAGATCCCGCAGCCGCTGTACAGAGCAACCAGCTTTCTGAAAAATTTGCGTTGCCAAGCCATCCTGCTCCAGCAAGGATTTCATCAAGTGCTCACTTTCAATATTTTGCTGTTGAGCCTGTTTGGCTAAATCTGGTGTGCGGGCGATCGCCGCCCATGCCTTCTCGGTAAATAGATTTGGATTGGATGGTTGCATGGCTAGACCCCCTGACCCGTGCTGGTCTGGTAATGTTTTTAACTATTTGTATTGTAGATGTGACCAAGCTACAGACAGTTTCGGACTTCCCTACTGCCAAGGTAGGATTAACGCCCACCTTCAAGGGTAGTTTATAGAAAATGGAGGGCACGGGAACCAGATAAACCCCCTTCCTTCAGGTCGGGGATACAGAATGGTTCCCGCGCCGCTGCAAAGCGGCAGAGTTGATCAACCCTGGCACTCCTCGATATAGCGCTTAACGGTTTGAGCCGACACATTGCCACAGGTTCCCCAATAAAACGACCTGGCCCAAAGCGGATCTTTCTGGTAGAGCTGCTTCAGCCAGGGAAACTCCATCCTAAGATGCCGTGAACTGTAGCCTTTCAGGATGTTTACGACTTGAGACGCTGACATTCTAGGCGGGAATGATGCAAAAACGTGAACGTGGTCTATCAGGGTGCGGTCAATCTCAATGTCATTGTTCGCCGCCGCCTCTCGGATATACCGCTTCGTGGCCTCAATGATCGCCTCATCTCGAAAGATTTTGCGCCGCTTAAAGGGTATCCAGACAAAGTGGTGCCCTGATTGATACTTGGCGTGGTGCGTTGACTTGACCTGTATATCATCTTGCCTCATAGCGGTTAAACCCTTGCCCTGCATATTGCCAGTAACTGCACACCTATAGTATAGTTTTTAGGACGGACGCACTACAGTCATGCTGATTAACAAAGCCTACAAATTTCGCATCTACCCGAATCAGGAACAGGAGCAATGCTTTGCTCACCACTTTGGCTGTGTGCGGTTTGTCTACAACCGGATGTTGGCGCTGTTCAAGGAAACGCGCCAGTTCAATAAGAATCAGTACAAGGTGATGCTGCCCGACTTGAAGCGGCAATTTGCGTGGCTGACATACCCCAATTCACAGTCACTCCAAAGCGCCGTAGATAATCTGGCCTCGGCTATTGCTCGATGGGGCAAAGGGCTTGGCGGGTTTCCGGTGTTCAAAAAGAAGCACCTTAAAAACAGCTTTGAGGTGCCCCAGAACTGGTTTGTAGACGAAGCGGGAAAGCTCCACATTCCGAAACTGGCCAGCGGCATCAAGGTGGTGTGGCACAGGCCCCTAGGGCAGCACGACAAACAGTGCTATCCCTATAAGGTCAACTACATCGTGATTTCGCGCAGTCCGTCCGGGAAGTACTGGGCTTCGTTCTCCTGTGTGGTGGACGTCCCCGACCCGGTGATCGACCCCGCCCTAGACAGGGTGGGGGTTGATAGCGGCCTGAAGGATTTAGTAGTTGGCGTCAACCAGAAAGGGTTCGTCAAGTACCAGGTCACGGCACCCCGCTACTTTCGCAAGGCGGAGGCACGGATTTCGCGGTTACAACAGGTTTTGGCGGCTAAGCAAAAAGGGAGTAACAACTGGCGGAAGGTAAAGAAAAAGCTGGCCATCGCCTATGAGCGGGTGGCCTTTAAGCGGGCTGACCTAGCCCACAAAATCAGTTACCAACTCACCCAGGAAAACCAACTGGTGGGGCTGGAAACGCTGAATATTCAAGGCATATTGAGGAATCACTGCCTGGCCAAGTCTGTTTCGGATGCTGCTATCCGAGCGCTGCACGTTTACATCACCTATAAGGGCAAGTGGTACGGAGCTGCCGTTCAATTCATTGAGCGCTGGTTCCCGTCCACCAAGCTTTGCTGGGATTGCGGGTCACTGAACGACAATTTGACGCTCAGTGACCGAGAGTGGAGGTGCCCATCGTGCGGCAGGCAGCATGTTCGCGATGTGACCGCTGCATGGAATATCCTGCAAGAGGCGGTTCGTCTTTTACCGGGGAACCCGGAATTAAGCCCCTAACCGGGGTAGAAGCCTCGCCCTTCTAGGGCGGGGTTCAGTTCACCACCTCAAGCCTTAGAGGCATCACGCAGCTGCTGCTGGAACCGGGCAAGACTCTCAGAACTGAAACCGCAGAGCATTGAGCGTCCCGACTAGACTAAAAGCAGGAAATTTGATTTAGGCGTTAGCTACCACTTGCGGCTGTAATGATCTATGCCCAATGCAAAACTATTGACGGTCGTGGCGCTGGGAAGCCTTGGTGTGGGAACCGCTGTTTTGGTGGATCTCCTGCTTGCACTCTATGAGAACCGCTTACCCTCGTTATCTATTTCTGATGGTTTGAGTGCTGTCGCTGTTTGGCTGATCGGACTCAATATTCTTTTAGTCGTGTGGTGGCCACCACTGCTGCAGCCGAACCGACTACAACTGGTGCAGCGGTCAACGGGGCTGGTGTTACTAGTGATAACACTACTGGCTAGCCTACATGTCGTGTCACTCTGGCCGCAGCCTTGGCTGGTGGAACTCCGGATGCTCCAAGTCAATACACCTATCTTGCGCCCTTTGGCCTTGTTGGGGTTGGGTCTGAGTGTGTGGGGGCTGGGGGGAACGCCGCAATGGCAAATTATCTTAAGCCAAGGGGGGGCGATCGCTGGCGGCAGCCTACTGCTGCTGGAACTGTTGGACGTCACCTATCGCTTGCCTCAAGAGGTCGGTACCTTAGGCTCCCTGATTAGTGGGAGTTTGCTGTGGCTCCTCAGTGTTCACTTGCTCCAGTTACGCCCCCATCGCGGCTTAATGCGCTACCTGATGTCACCAACGGCGGGTGGCATCCTCCTGCGCCAATTTTTACCATGGGTCATTGTGGGGCCTATTATCATTGGTTGGACGGTGGAGTACCTCCACCATGATTCGCAGCTTATTAATGGCACCGTTGCGCAAGACATCCAAGTTCTGAGTACGATCCTGTTTTTCATTAGCTTGTTGGCAGTGGGTGCCCACCGCCTCAACCAGCTAGAGCAAGAACGGCAGTCCTTTTACCGTGCCTATACAGAAATTGAGCAGATCTTCCGCAGCAGCATTTTTCTGTCTCCCTTTCCCATGGCGCTGGTGGCCGAGGATGGGCAACTGTGGTTAGTGAACCGCGCTTGGCAAGAGGAAACTGGCTATAGCCCAAGTGAGATTACGACATGGCAGCAGTGGCTGAGTGTCACGTTCCCACAGCCAGAGGTACATCGCTGGGCTGACGCAGAATTTCGTCGCCCTTTTGTCACGGCAGAGCGGGTGGAGCATGGGGATGTTCAGGTTCACACCAACTGGCGAGAGGTGCGGATATGGAATATGGTGTCTATTCCGCTGAAGCTCAGCACCAGCAATCAACTATTGGCACTGATCACAGCGGTCGATGTCACCGAGAATCGCCAAATGACCCAAGAGCTAGAAACTCATAAATCGGAACTGGAAGCCCAAGTGGCTGCCCGTACGCTTGATTTGGTGGCGGTGAATGCCGAACTGCAAGCCTCTGAAGAAAAGCTTAATCAATTGCTAGACCGAGCCGATGCCTTTGTGAGTCAGATTTCTATTGCGGCGGATGGCTCATGGCAATATGAGTATCTCTCTCAAGGGCACCTGCGCATTTTGGGCTATAGTCCCCACGAGTTTCAGCAAAATAAAGACCTGTGGCGATCGCGCATTCCCGACGATGACTGGGAAGCGTATCACCGTCCTTTTCATGAAACACTGCTTGCCCATGGTAGCGCCCATACGGAGTACCGCTTCCGTCACCGCGAGGGGCACATTATCTGGATCTCGCTGAACGCTAGTAGTGATCCCCAAGCAGATGGCAGCCATTTGATCACCTACGTTGGCGTTGACATTAGCCAGCGCAAAAAAGCCATTCTAGCCTTGGCGGAAAGTGAGGCCCGCTTTCGGCAGATGGCAGATTCCTCAACCTTAATGATTTGGCTCTCGGATGAATCGGGCAACATCACCTTTGCCAATCAGACAATTCTTAGTTTTTTGCAGGTGTCCTTTGAGAGCGTAGAGGGTTGGCAATGGCTTGACTTTGTGCATCCCGATGACCAACAGCGGGTTGAAGTCGCTATCCGGGACGCAATGCAACAGCAGCACAGCTATGAAATAGAGTATCGGGTGCACTCTCCTAAGGAGGGGTATCGCTGGATTTTGGAGCAGGCTAAGCCTCGCTATGACGATGATGGCAACTTTATTGGCTATGTTGGCTCGGCGATTGACATTACAACTCTAAAGCTGGGAGAAGCTAAGCTCCGCAGTGCGGCATGGCAAGATAGCTTGACGGGACTACCCAACCGAACCTTTCTCACGGATAAAATTGAGGGTTTGTTGGAGGCCTATCATCGGGGAGCCATCCCACCGTTTGCGGTCATGTTTCTTGATCTCGATCGCTTTAAGGTGGTGAACGACAGTTTAGGCCACGCAGCGGGGGATGAACTACTGCTAGAAATTGCCCATCGCTTACGCTCAGTGTTACGCCAGCAGGATACCCTAGGGCGACTGGGGGGCGATGAATTTATTGCTATTATTGAAAACATTGAAGGCGTAGACGAGCTTTACGAGTGTGGCGATCGCCTGCGGTTTCGGGTCAGCGAGCCTTACCTCCTCAAGCATACGGAGGTGAGTGTCGGGGTCAGTATTGGCATTGCCATTGTTACTCCCAGCTACCATAGTGCTGGTGAACTCTTGCGGGATGCGGATATTGCCATGTATGCCGCCAAGAGTCGGGGACGTAACTGTATGCAATTATTTCAACCCGATCGCCACCAGATGGCCCATACCCTACTTCAACGGGAACAGGAATTTCGGCGGGCACTGCAACAGAATCAACTGGAGGTGTTTTATCAGCCGATTGTCGAGCTAGCCACTCAAAAACTACTCGGGTTTGAGGTACTGCTGCGTTGGCGCCACCCAGAAGCGGGGTGGATCACACCCGCAGAGTTTTTACCCCTAGCAACAGCCTTGGGCTTGGCTCAGAAGGTAGATGAATGGGTATTACTAAAAGCAGTAGCAACATTACATCAATGGCACAAAGAATTGGGGGCGGCTGCAACAAGCCTAACCTTGAGTATCAACATCTCCGATGCTTTTTTTGCCTCTGGTCAGATGGCAGACCGCCTCAAGCAGCTACTGCAGACCTACGGTATCTGTGGCCACCAAATTATCCTTGAAATTACTGAGCAAGTCATTATGGAGAATGCTGACTTTGCGCGACGGCAACTCGAAGACCTCAGCGCCATTCAGGTTCGCTGTAGCATTGATGATTTTGGGACTGGTTATTCCTCCCTGAGTCGCCTCAGCCAGCTCCCGCTCTATGCCCTCAAAATTGATCAATCCTTTGTGCGGGCAATGAGTGCTGGCTCACAACATCTGGAGATTATTCGTGCCATCCTCAGTTTGGCTCAGGCCATTGACATTGAAGTCATTGCCGAAGGTATTGAGCACCACGAGCAAAAAGAGCAGCTATTGCAGTTGGGCTGCCGCCGTGGGCAAGGATTTCTCTTTAGCCCGCCGGTCACTGCTCAAATGGCTCAGAGCTTCATAAGCCGTAAATACTGCGCACCTGAGGTGTCGGTAAATACCACTGACGCTCGACCGGCCATGTATTGGGATCAAAGCGGCTCTGTTGACCACGACGATACGCTGCAGTAAGACGTTGCTCCAACGCTGTTGCCGAGAGCAGGTTAAGCTGACGAATGCGCCGACAGGCTTGCCGCTTGAGCAAGGCATTGAGGGGCGTGAAGCCAATCCCCAAAAGAAAGGCTTGCAACTCGGCTTCACCCACTAAGTCGGTGCCATAGCCCGTTAAGACATGGCTAGCATCGTGGAGTTGCTTGCGGCGGGGGCCAGTGGTGAAGGGGGTCAGTCCTTCGTGCTGGTAAAAGGTGGCAAGGTTATGGCCAAAGGTATGCTCGGGCAACGACTGCAAGAAATCGAGGTGAATTATTTGGGCTTCGCTCATACCGAACCACGTGCCCAAGGTATCAATCACCCCTAGGAAGGCATCAAATCGCTGTTGGTTAATGGCTGGTTCAGCAGTTATCATCGAGGCGTCATCACGTTTAGGCATAGTCGTTCCCGCCAGATTGACACTCATGGAAAAACGGTGGAATGCATCTGAAGACATGGCAGAGGGGCTACCAAGACAGAACACTATCAATCGTGGCTGAGGAAGATGACAGCGACTTGACAACGGTATGAAACTGCTGCAACAACAACTCGAACCAATTCCCTGCGCTGCTATTCGCTGGTTTCGGTGGGGGCGATCGCCAACAGTTCCTTAAGGGGTTTTTCGCTATCGGAGAGCGGATTTTTTAGAGGTTCCAACTCATTGCCTAGGGTAAACGTGGCAAACTGGGTGAGAATTTCGCGGCAGAAGACCTCCGCTGCTCGCGATCGATAACGGTTTGGGTTGGTAATGAGGGATAGCGTGCGCTTCACCACCACATTCTCGATTTTGACCCGCTGTAAACTACCCAGTTGTAGTTCCTTCTCAATGGCGGAAACAGACACAAACGCAGCCCCCAAACCAGATTGGACAGCGTTTTTTATCGCTTCAATAGAGTTCAGCTCCATTTCCACCTTGAGGCGGCGCGGATCAATGTTGGCTCGTTGCAGCACTTGGTCAATGACCTTGCGAATGGTGGATTGGGCATCCAGGGTAATAAAACTTAGTTTGTAGAGATCCTCCTTGGAGAGCATGTCGATTGCCGACAGCGGATGCTCTACGGGCAATACTAAGGCAAGTTCATCTTCGGCGTAGGGGGTAACGGTAATTTGCTCGCTCAGTTCCGAGGGCACTTCCCCACCAATAATCGCCAGATCAATCTGACCGTTGACAAGGCTCCAACAGGTGCGGCGGGTGGAGTGGACATGGAGTTGCACGGCCACCTCTGGATATTTGCTGCGAAACAAACCAATCATCCGGGGCATGAGGTAGGTGCCGGTGGTTTGGCTGGCCCCAATAATCAGGGTGCCCCCTTGGAGCTGTTGCAGATCTTCAATGGCACGGCAGGCTTCCTGACATAGGGAAAGAATTTGATCGCCGTAGGAGAGCAAAAGCTGTCCTGCTTCGGTGAGTTGGGCGCGCCGCCCGCCCCGATCAAACAGCGGTACGTTCAGTTGGCGCTCAAGGTTCTGAACCTGTAAGCTAACGGCAGGCTGCGAGACGTAAAGACTATCGGCGGCTCGCTTAAAGCTCCCTTCGAGGGCGATCGCCTTGAGAATCCGTAATTGATCAAGGGAAAATGGCAGATCCGACATGGGCGTTAAGCCATAACGAGGCTGATAAGAGGCGTTCTTCTGAACTTATCAGGAATCCTAACCAATTGGTACGGGTCAAGACGCTTGCAGGCTAGCCCTTCGGCACCTCAACCCCGCAATATGCCTCCCAGAATTGATTCTACAGGGTTGGATATTTCTCAAATGATAGTTACATTTTGCAACATACATTTTGCAATATATTGCCACAGGGGTAGCAAGGGCGAGTTAGGCAGCACCAATCCCCCGCGCAAGATCCGCAGGCGCAAACACCCCCAGTTCAGTAATAATGCCGGTAATGAGGTGGGCTGGGGTGACATCAAAGGCGGGGTTATAGAAATCAACGCCAGCGGGTGCAATACGAGTAAACCCCACTTGGTAAATTTCTTGGGGATGGCGCTCTTCAATGGGGATCTCTGCACCAGTATGAATCTTGGTATCAATCGTGGAGAGAGGGGCAGCCACAAAAAAGGGAATGTCATGGGCTTGGGCCGCCAGCGCCACGCTGTAGGTACCAATTTTATTGGCGGTATCACCGTTCAGAGCGATGCGATCGGCACCGACCACAACGGCATCAATCATGCCGCGCTGCATACAGTGGGCAGCCATCGTATCTGCTAAGAGGGTCACCGGAATCCCTTCTTGCACACATTCCCATGCTGTGAGCTTAGCACCTTGGAGGCGCGGGCGGGTTTCATCGGCATAGACCCGCTCTAGACGGTTGGCACGCCAAGCAGATCGCACAACACCGAGAGCCGTACCATAGCCTGCTGTAGCCAATGCTCCCGCATTGCAATGGGTCAGCAGCCGCAGTTTTTCAGGGGTGCTGGGTAGGGCAGCCAACCCATGCTGACCAATGGCTTGACAGGTGGCCACATCCTCGCTGGCAATGGCTTGGGCGGTTGCCAATAAATGGTCTTTTAGCGCCTCGATGGTGGCAGTTTCAGCCTGAGCTGCACTCAGCATGCGATCAATTGCCCAAAACAGATTCACCGCGGTGGGACGGGTTTGCCGGAGGTCAGTAGCCACTGCTTCCAAATGTGCCAAAAAGCTAGCGCGATCGCTACCGCTATACTCCTGCGCTCCCAATACCATGCCGAAGGCAGCAGCCACTCCAATGGCCGGGGCACCGCGAACAATCATGGTGCGAATAGCCGTCGCCATCTCGGCAGACGTCCTGATCTCTTTCAATTCATAGGCGGCGGGTAAGCGGGTCTGATCAATTAAATGGACGCGATCGCCGTGCCAAATGACCGGAAAAATAGCCCCCATACTCTCAGAACCCGCCACGACTGTCTCCTTACCTCTGCCTGTACTTGCAGCACCTAAACAACTTGTTATCATAGCCCAGCCCATCCACAAAATCGCCTCAAAAGGTAGGTGTGCCCCTCCCGGCGATTGACAATTTTGAGCCGGTGGCTGCCATCAAGAGTCCACAGGTCACACAAACAAGCCCAGCTCCTAGGCAAAGTCTAGGTCTTTTGCTAGAACGTTCTTCTTAGGGATTGCCTAGCAATGCACAGGTGGCTATTGTTCCTGAATGCCAAAGGCCAATACCCAGCCCTCTAGGTCATTTTGGGTGCGTACTTTGACCCACTCGCCATCGCTACTGCGCTCAAGGATGGTAACAACTTCTTCAAAGTCGATGCTTCCTAGGGCTTCGGCCTCGCGATCAGGGCGATCGCGCACCCGTAATCCTTCGGCATAGGTTACTCGTCCTTGTTTGACTGGTGCTGGGGAGGGAGTGGGGGGAGAGGTCTCGGTCTGAGCAGTGGGTAGCGGTTGCTCTACTTCGACGTTGGGGCGTGGGGGTGCCCACAGTAAGCCAAAAATTAATGGTGTAATAATGACTGCCACAGTAGTGGCAATGAGTCCTAGCCCCAGCAGGGTACCCAACAACCATTGCAGTAAGCGCAGGGGTTTCATGGGTTAACGGCTATTGGGGGAAGGCAGCAGGCGAGACGCAAACCGTGCCCGACCCGAGGCGGCCCACTCTTGCAGTTGGTGAACCTGTTCGCGAGCGGTGCGCGCCAAGGGAATGATTTCACTGGCAGCGTGGAGTAAATCTTCGGTGGTGAAGTCGCGATCTTGACTAAAGGCAAGATGCATGGCTTCAATAATACACTGCTCAATTTCAGCACCAGAAAAGTCAATGGTTTCGTAGGCGAGCCGATCCAAATCATAATGCCCGAGGCGATCGCCCCGTACCCGGCTGAGGTGCACTTCAAAAATTGCCCGCCGCTCATCGACGCTGGGTAAGCCCACAAAAAAGATTTCATCAAAGCGGCCTTTGCGCAATAGCTCTGGCGGCAATACTTGGATATTATTGGCAGTGGCAACGACAAAGACGGCGGAGGTTTTCTCTGCAAGCCATGTAATAATTGTGCCAAAGACACGGCTACTGGCTCCGCCATCACCGCGGCTATCAATGCCTGCAAAGGCTTTGTCCAGTTCATCAATCCAGAGCACGCAGGGGGCAAGCGCCTCAGTAATTTGGATCATGTCGCGGGTGCGGGCTTCGGATTCGCCAACAATGCCGCCAAATAACCGCCCTACATCTAGCCGCAGTAAAGGCAAGTGCCATTGGTGGGCGATCGCCTTCGCGGTTAGGGATTTACCGGTTCCCTGAATCCCTGCTAAGAGCACGCCCCGCGGATAGGGCAAGCCATAGCGACGGGCACGCTCTGAAAAGGCACCTCCCCGGCGCAGCAACCATTCTTTGAGGTTGTCGAGGCCACCAATATCCGCAATGGTTTCCTGAGCGGGATAAAAGTCAAGAATTTGGGTTTGCCGCAGGATTTGACGCTTTTCTTCAAGGACTAAATCGACATGGCTGGCGTCAAGGGTACCATTGAGGGCGATCGCCCGGCCAATGACCCGGCGAATGCGATCAAGGCTTAGCCCCTGACAGGCGCGAATCAACTGATCCAGCACTGCTTCTGAGGGAGTTGTCCCTAAACTTTGGCATAGCTTCAGTAATTCGGCATGAATGTCATCGCGACGGGGCAGCGGAAACTCCACCACCGTAACCACATCGCGGAGTTCAGGGGGTAACTGTACCGTTGGTGCTAGCAAAATCAGGTTCTTGGGTTGGGACTTTAACAGCCGTGCTAAATTCCGCAGCTTCCGGGAAATTGCGATATCGTCAAGAAACCGATGAAAATCCCGCAGCAAAATAATCGCTGCGGCAGGGGCAGGCAATTTTTCAATGAACTCTAACGCTTGCAGAGGATTCCGCTTAGCGGTACCAGTATCGTTGGCGGTTCCCTGATACCCCTCTACAAAGTCCCAGATGTAGAGAGGACGCTGGTTAAACCGCTGGCTAATGCTGTGCAGTACCGCCTCCAGACGCTCTTCTTCTGTTGTGGGGATATACAACAGCGGGTAGCGGGCACGCAGTAGCAGTTCCAGATCGGAATGGGCACTCACGATGGTGGGTCAGAACGCTCTAAGGCAGATTGCAGTTGCGCTAAGGCCGCCCAGCGATGATCCGTGATCGCCTCTCCCGTTGCGGGTGGCATAATCCCACCACACTGAGGATCACAGTACTGTGGGTGGGGCAGGGCTAAGCATAACTGCTGATACAACCAATCTACTAAATCGATACGCCCTGTGGCGGGCAGGCTTTCCACAAGGTCATCCACAACATTTGCATCAGGCACAGCCGCAGTGTCCGCCAGCCAGATCAGTTCCGTTGTCGTGCACACGAGCCGATGATTGTAGTACTGTAAACAGCGATCGCAACAGAGGGTCATAATCGTGCCCACATTTGCGGACACCTCCAGATAGGTCTGGCGATGACTCACACTGACAACACCCTGCACTGGGGTTAAGGTAGCGAACTCCGGCCATTGCGCACTGACCTGCCATTCGTAGGTGTGATCTGGCAACCTGAGAAGATCAGGGATAGAGAGCCAGTGATGCTCGGCCACGCTAGGTTCCTTGGGTCATCCGATAAAGCTCTTGCAGGAAGCTAAAACACTGCTGGGCATTCATGGAGGCAGGCTGAAAAGTAACTGCAGGGGAGTATTTTAGGCGCAGCAACCGGATGGTGTCGCTGTCCATATCTCCCAATTGCACCAGCCGCATTGACCAATTAATAAAGGTGCGCTCATCAATTTCCTTAAATTCAATGATTTCGGCACTGTGGTGGCGGGGGTCTTTGAGAATGCGAGCGTAGGTTTCGCTAACTTTGCGGCGATCGCCCTCAAGAGTCTGCAAAAACATCCCATTGCCAAAGCAGAGCATCCCCGTAATCCCATCGCGGACATTGTTCACTTCTGACTTAGCCATGATGTCTCGCAAATCGGGGTAGGCTAGGCCATCAGTCGCCGAACTGAGGTAGAGGAGGCGGTGAAGTCTCATCAGCAATCCGTTGCAAATCCAACACAATTCCACTATGCCATGAAAGGGATCATCCTCAGACCCTCTGAAAGACCCCTCCCTATAAGGCAGCTACTGTGTATGCACATCTTGGACATGAGCTAGAATCCAGCCTTGAATMCCCTGCCACTAGTACGAGTGCGGCACAACACAAAAGAAAACACAACACAAAGGAAAATAATTTGCGCCTTATATCCCCATCGCTAAAGCTAGGGACTTTACGGCGTTCTTCGGTCACGTCCGATGCACTAGCAGGAGTTACTGAGAACCCCGCCCTCTATGCGCCAACATGAATACCGGGGGTAGGTCACCTGTTGAGTACCGTACCAATTGTTTGAGCGCTACTGTGGCTGACAGTTGCTCGGTCAAACCACGGCTCTCCCTGTTTGAGGCAAGGGAGTGTCAGAATAAACAAGGTGAATGAGGAGGCAGTATCAATGGGCTGGGTTCTGCTCCAACCAACGCGGCGACGGCGATCGCCCCTAGTGATGTCCTTCGGTTTGGCCACACTCCTCAGTGGTGGCCTGACGCTGTGGCTGCTCCGTACTTTACTGCCCTCAACCGCAGCTTTGCCTGAACCACTCGCCGCCCGCCAGCGTCCATTGCCTCGCCCCCTTCTTGATGGTCGCAGTCCTCTACTTGGGACACCAAACATACCCAATAAAGCGCCGACAACAGCCCCTCCAGCAACCCCACACGCGAAAACCATTGTACCGGCGGTTCCACCGGTTGCCCTCCAGCCCGTGCCCCCCAGCCAAGACCCAGCACCGCAAGTGCGCGTGGCGATCGCTCGGGATCACGCCCACCTGACCGTGGGTACTGCCGTTGCCACCCCTGTCACGAACGATCAACAGCAGGTTCTGACGCAATTGCCCCCCTCCCAAGGGGCAACAGTGACCGCTCGCGAGGGGATTTTATTCTGGAATGGCCAACCCCTTGCTGCCTCGCTGTGGATTCGCCCCAGTAATCAACTCACCTTTGTGGGCAGTAAATGGTATCGCGGGGTTGTGCGCCTCATTGCCCAAGGCAATACCGTCACCGCAGTGAATCAGGTGGATCTAGAGCAATACCTTGTCAGTGTTGTGGGGTCGGAAGTGTATCCTGACTGGCCGATGGCAACCCTGAAAGCGCAGGCGATCGCTGCTCGTTCCTACGCCTTGGCACAGATGTTTCAGCCCGCCAGTCGCTTTTTTGACCTCGGCAACGATGAGCGCTGGCAAGTCTATCGCGGTATTGAAACAGAGTGGACAACAGGGCACGCCGCCGTTCAAGCTACCCGGGGGATTGTCCTTACCAAGAGTGGTCGGGTGATGGTGTCGATGTATGCTGCAACCGATGACATTGTGCGGGAGGTCTTTGGCGGACGGGGCATGAGCCAAACCGGCGCCTACGAACTGGGCAAACGCGGCTATAACCACCTGCAAATTTTGGGCACTTACTATCCGGGGGCGGGTCTATCGCAAATTCAAACCCAGTGAGCGTGATATTAAGGCACTCAGTAACCCTTGCACACTATGGTCTTGAGCCTCGCAGTCCACTCGCCCGAGCAACTGGCGGCAGGTCTCAGAGGTTTGCGGACCAATGCTGGCAATCTGTACCGATGCAAGAAGCGTTGCCGCCTGAGCGCCAACCAATTGACAAAAGTGCTTAACGGTCTTGGAACTGGTAAAGGTTACCGTAGTTACCCGTCCCTCTTGCAACGCAGCTAGGATGGTGGGGTCAGCCTGCTGAGGGCAGCGCGATTCGTAGGCGGGCACTTCACTCACCGTCGCACCAGCGGCAGTAAATGCATCGGCTAAAAGGGGACGGCCACCGCTTTCAACCCGTGGAAACAGGAGACGCAGCCCAGCCACAGGCACTGGGAACTCAGCCACCAGCGCATCGGCCACAAATTCACTGGGGATAAAATCTGCCACAAGACCGTAGGTTTGCAGCGTCTGAGCCGTTTTTTCACCGACAACTGCAATCTTGAGGGTGGCTAAGGCACGGCTATCGTTGCCCTGCTGTTGCAGCCGCTGCATAAAAAAGTTCACGGCATTGTGGGACGTGAGAATCAGCCAGTCAAACTGGGGCAGTTGACTTAAGGCTGTATCGAGAGGCTGCCAAGAGCTAGGGGGAACAATTTCTAGGGTGGGCAATTCCAGAACCGTTGCCCCTGCAGCCCTTAACTGTTGGCTAAAGGGACTGGCTTGGCCAGCAGCACGGGTCACAAGAACGGTTTGACCAGATAAGGGGAGATCGAGCATGGGCGATGTTAAGGCGGGCAGTGCTAGATCTAGCCTAGCGAAAGGGTACCGCTTTTGCGCAACGGCACCGATCACCACAACGGCGGGAGCCATATCGGGGTGGTCGGCTATGTTTAGGTACTCCTCAAGGGTGCCAAACCACTCTTGCTGCTGGGGTTGTCCCGCCCATTGCACAATAGCTAGGCCATCGTGGGGCGATCGCCCCACAGCAATCAGTTGCTCTAGGATATAGCGCAGCGAGCGAGTGGCCATCAGGAGGATTAGGGTTTCGATTTGCACAAGGCTCGACCACGGCAGGGTTTCAGGGGCATGGCCCGACACAATGGCCACAGATTGGCTCACGTCCTTGGCTGTCACACACAAGCCTGCCAGTAAAGGGGCAGCGAGGGCGGAGGTCACCCCCGGCACCACTTCTATTGCCAGCCCCGCACTTAAGACGGCCTCTACCTCCTGCTGGAGGCGGCCAAACAGTCCGGGGTCACCACTTTTGAGCCGTACTACGCGACGATAGCGGTGGCCGTAGTCACACAGAAGCTGGTTGATCGCTGCTTGGGGTAGGGCTGCCCCACCCGCGCGTTTGCCGACAGGAACCCTGAGGCAATGGGCAGGAGCTAAATCTAGCAAGGAGGGGTGGATCAGCGCATCGTAGAGGATGACCTCCGCTTCTTTCAGACAAGCGATCGCCCGTAGCGTCAGATCAGCCACCGTTCCTAACCCAGCACCCACAAAAAAAATAGTCACTGAATTCTATCCTTAGGAAATATAGTGTTTGGCTAGGTTTACCACGGCCACCAAGGGTTAATTCTCTGCCAGTAAACGCATAAGGAAAAGTGGGTAGGCAGACCGTAAAACGACACAGAGGAGAGCTTGGTAACCCTGTACTTGAGTGTGGGGCGGAAAAGCCTAAAGCGACTTTAGTCGCTCAACCTTGGTGAAAACCCAACCGGCGATATAACCAGCTAGAAAAGTAAGCAGAACCTTGGGGCTTTGCCTTGAGGAACTGTGTAGGGGCGGCTTGACAACGCCTTTACGAGTCCGTTTGTGGGCTGCGTAAGAATCTCCCAACTTTAGTCAGCGGGAGTGTCCGCTGCACCCGAATTGTTAGATGTCCTGTCACGCTATAACTCCCACACATGATCTGGATCATCAAGTGCTGCTTTCACAGTAGACAGATCAGCAAGATCTTTGAAAGGGTTAGACTTAGCTAACTCTACGATTGCGTGTAGTGCTAATCCAAGCTGTTGGTTATCGCCAGATAACATCGCTTGATCGACTGTTTGAAAAAGTGACTGAAAGTTTTTAGCACGCTCATCAAATGAATGCTCAAGATACCCAACTAAAAAATCACGCTTTGCCTTAATTTCAGCAAGAGTGACCTTCTCCCAAGCCTCAATGTCACGGCGTTTAGTTTTTTCCTCTTCAGCGACTTTTAAGTATTCAGTCCACGCTTGAACAACCTCATCCAAACATTGGGCAGGACTAGCGAATGCTTCAACACCTCGTACAAAATCCACAGGAGGCTTTCTACTTGCCATATTTTCCTCTAAATAGTACGGTACTTTGCCTTTAGTGTAGCTGTAGCCTGATTTAGATTTCCCTCAGCATCTAGAACTGGAGTTTTCATGATTTCGGCTAGAGCCTTAATTAAAAGTGCGACTTGTTGAAACTTCCCTGCATCTCGTTCACGGTTAAAAGGTTTTGCTTCCAACTCTGCTAAACCCTCAATAGCTCTATCATTTAAGGTCTTTACAAGATCTTTTAGCTCCGTAATCCGTCGTTGTACTTGTCCAAGAAAGTCCTCAAAAGCATCAAGCTTCGCAATTTCAGTATTTGCTTTCGCCTCATAGCAACGAGCCTCAGTCAATGCTTTTTCTCCTTGTCCTCCTAAGACAAAACCACCAATCATTAAAGCTGGTCCTACTGCAATCCCACCTAGTACCAGAGTACCTAATGCCATGCCACCACCACCTGCCGCTAGGGAACCTCCACCAAGCCATGCAAGAGTAGCATTCCAAGCAGCAGCACCACTAAGCCCACCGATCGCCGCTCCAGTGCTGGCTGTGCCAAAAAGTCCCACAAGGGCTACTGTACCTTGACCTGCTGCATAAGCGGCTCCAACGGCTGTGAAAACTCCGGTTGCAAAACGCTCTGCTTCTAATGCTGCTGTTTTATATTCCTGGATTTGCTGCGGAGAAACTCCTTCTAACCCCTCTAAAAATTCCATATCGCTCTGCGAAGCCTGCTGACCAATTCGCTCAATAAAAGCAACTAAGCGCCCAATGGTTTGAAGCTTGACTTGAATTTGAAGCTGACCATATTCTTCAGCCAGAGCTTGGGTTGCTTGTAAGGTATTCTCTACGGATTTGCGCTTCCCTTCATACCGCTTCTGAGCCGCCTTCCCAAGCTTTTTTGCTTCCTCCATTTTGGAAACGCCATCTACTCCTACTGCAACTCCAACACCAGCAGTAATCAAAGCAGCAGCACCGAGAATAATTGGAATAATGAAAATCATGAGGAATCTCCTAACTGTAAGGAATACGCTTCTCCAAGCACAGGAATGCAGTAAACTTCAGGCAATTTCTACCAACATAGCAATAGAAAACGTAATACACCCTCAGTAGTCACCCCGTTATTCTAGGACATCTAACGGCAAAATGCAGCGGTTGCAGATCACCTCAAACACCACACCGATCGCACTCGACAATCCGCTGCCATGACGTGTTAGCTGGCGATCGCTGGCTCTATCGTCCGAGTTATGCTTAATCAATAGCTAAATGCCAGCAAATTAAGCAACGTAACTGAAAATTGTCAAAGTTCCTGAACCCATAACCTGACCGCTTGATCAGCTTCAATTTATTGTTAATACCTTCAACAACACCACTATTTGTGTGATTATCAAAATAGGCGGTGACTTCACCAAACCACTGACAAATTGTTCTTACGCTCTCTTGAAAAGAATCCTGAGCTTGAGCTAACCAATCGAGCAATTGAAAGGTTCCATCTTTCCAATCTTTTGCTGGCTCAAAGATGGCTCTAAACGATTCCTTCTCCTGATGCATTCGAGCCAGACTTGGCACTACTTCTCGAATGTCTTCCAGTTTTGCTTTTTGCTTCTGAGTTAGATTTTCCTCCGGCTTGAGTAACGCATATTTACTTTGTTTGAGCGCGGCTGCAATCCGGGCTTTCTGGACTTCATTTACCGTCTGCTCATTCGCTTTACAAATACTTTGTCGAGCCTTATCCAATTCCTGATTCACAATTTTTATAACATGAAATCGGTCGGCAACCACCGTAGCATTAGGTAGAAGTTTATGARGGTCTATCGGACTTGGTATGCTAATGTAACATGCTATACGAAATCTAAGATATGCAGCTACTTCTAACTGATCTACTAAACCTACCTGGAATTGAGGTTTTAGATTAATTATGGATCGAGAAAAAGGAAAATTAAGATTTGTTTTTGATCCTTCTCAAGCTGATAAATCAGACACAAAAATTCGTGATTGGCTAAAATCAATAGAAAGTAAAAATTGGCTTGCAAGGAATCAATCCTGAGCCATAC
>NZ_JAKLTU010000007.1:0-74259 GCF_022570815.1 Synechococcus sp. PCC 6716 | reverse complement strand
TTCCGATCTCTCAGGCGGACACAGGTGAGTCAGAAGTTCGCGAATCCCACTCGCGGTGTTGCTCACGCGAAAACTCTGCTTCTGGGGGCGTAGATGTACATCTAGCCACCGCTTACACACATCAATGCCAATCCATTGTTCTTGATCCTGCATATCACTTTTGCGCCTGTCTGGGGGTAAATCAGGTGTTTACTCAGCCTTGCGTCATGCGGGTTCTACTGTCCCAACCGATGATTCGAGTTTGACCTGTTGCATCAGAGGGATGACCCTAGCTTCTCCACGATGTCTAGCATCTAAGGGGTGACGGTCTGTCTCTCTAGTTTTAAGATACAAGGGAGCTAAGAGTCGTGTTCCCTCTCTTTTGGGAGAGGTGAAACACGAAACCTATCCAACCACCCCAGCCATGACCTGCTCAGCAAGGCGTGTGCCGCTGAGGCGATCAATTTCACGAATACCGGTGGGACTGGTCACATTCACCTCCGTTAGGTAACCGCCAATAATGTCAATGCCGACAAAATAAAGGCCATCTTGGCGGAGGCTTGGTGCCAAAACCTGACAAATGTGGCGATCGCGCTCAGTTATATCAATCGCTGCAACTCGTCCACCCGTGGCCATATTGCCCCGAAATTCATCCCCAGTGGGAATCCGGTTCACTGCCCCAATCGGCTCGCCATTCAGCAGAATGATGCGCTTATCCCCCTCTTTGGCTGCAGGTAGGTATTCCTGCACCATCACTGGCAGTTGTCCTTGCTGGGTACTGATTTCAATCATGGAGTTGAGGTTGCGATCGCCCGCCTGCAAGAATAAAATGCCTTCTCCGGCTTTACCGCCTAAGGGTTTCAGGACAGCGGTTCCTTGGCGTTGGACAAACTCACGAATCACTTGTTTATCGCTACTCACCAAGGTGTGGGGCATCACACTGCTAAAGCGCAACCCATACATTTTTTCATTGGCATGGCGCAGTGCCGCTGGGGCATTTAGCACGCGGGTTTTCTGTGGATTTACTAAGTCCAAGCAGTAGGTTGCATAGAGGTAAGCACTATTGACGGGTGGGTCTTTGCGCATCCAAACGGCGGTAAAATCCTCCAGCGATCGCCACTCCGGTGTGCCTAACTGAAACCACAGCCGTGGGACTTGCCACTGACCCGCAACAAGTTGGGCGGGCACCAACTGCACCGGCGTGAGGCGTGCCCACGCTTGGCCGTCGCGGATCACAAGCTGCGAAATCTCTGTAATCCAAACCTCCAACCCCATCTGTTGCGCTGCTTCCATGAGGGCAACACTGGTGTCATGGCCAGGATCCAAACTGGCGATAGGGTCAATAATAAAGGCAACCGACACAGTCACTAGGCCGCAGACTGCAAGAGGGAGTCTAACTTCCCTTGCGCCTCAAGGGCATAGAGATCATCACAGCCGCCAATATGTTGGTTGTTAATGAAAATCTGTGGCAGCGATCGCCGCCCATTGGCCCGCTGCGCCATCGCTTGCCGTGCGGCTTCATCGCCATCAATCACATACTCTGTAAAGGATACCCCCTTGCGGTTCAGCAGTTGCTTAGCCCGAAGACAGAAGGGACAGGCAGACCAAGTATAGATTTCCACAGTGGCCACAGCGGTTGCACCTCGTTACAAAAGTTCACTCTTGCTTCCAGCCTAGCAAAAAGTGAGGGGGCGATCGCCATCGAGCAGCACGATTGCCCCAGCAGTGCTAACGGTAATTGGGGTCTTGGACATTGCGGATTTTGCAGGCATCGACAATACCGTACTGCGGACGGATAAAGCGATCCATCTGGGCAATAAAAAAGCGACGGTTTGCCATTAAGTGCTCCGGGTTCGGATCATCTAGGGGATAGTAAAAGGCTGCCCGGGTCGCCTGTAGTACCGCCGACGTGACGGTGTACATCGAGCGTTGGAAGGCGATCCCCAACTGCACCAGAATATCATCTTCACCGCGACAGTGCTGATGGAAATGATCCCTTAGGTACTGCGGCAAAAAGTGGTACATATCCTGATGGAGCAATGTCGGCGGAATGCCAGCGGTACCCACCGGGAACTTATCCGCAAATAAAATGCCATAGTGGAAATCCACCTGCTCACTGGGCACCTGATTCGCTTGGGCATTGTAGGACTTAGTGCCCCGGAAGGGAGCCGTCCGATAAAATACGGCCTCAACGTAGGGAAAGGCAGCCTCGTACAGCCACATAAAGCCTTTCTCTTTAGGAACTAGCACATGCACCTCGTCATCAATATAGACGTGGTGGTAAATGGGCCGACCCGCAATCGCAAAAATGCCATTGACCAAGAAATTCATGGCATCCTTAACGCTGCGAATACTGCCCTCGTCGTAGCGATCGCTAATTTCAAAGAAGACGGGTGCCATTACCTCCCAGAATAGCCCCAGCACATTCATGTAGGTGGCTTGGCGTGCCTGCTCCAAAAAGAGATCCGGAAACAGCTTATGCAGTGCCAACATCAGGGGGTTGCGCTTGAAATAGGCACGAATGGCCTTGTGGGCTGCGGCCTTATACTCGTCCGAGTCGAGGTAAACATCCAGTTGCCCCCCCATGCCGTGCCACATCATCGCACGTGCTAAATCTTCGGAAAACTCCATGTTGATGCGGTCGTGCCAGAGGTGGTGCAGCAATCGCGGTAGTTTGCGAGTTTCCCCTTTTTCAATAAACTCCATTAACTCGGGATGGGCATGGGCTGGCCCGCGCCAAATCCGCAGATCCGCTGTATCCCCCGCATAGTGATTCAGCAGATCAAAGTAGTCCTTGGTGGGGAAATACTTGAAAAACGGGAACGGATCAATAAAAACGCGCTCACCMAAGTACAGTAGATCCCGCCAATAAAAGTCCATCGGGATGGAATAGGCCTTGTACATGCCGATGATCTTCATGAGGTTTTCCGGCGTATCGGGGATCATTGCCCCTCCCGCTTCGAGGCGGTGAATAATGTCGGCCAAGGGGTGATCAACGGGGGGGAGCTTGGCACTGCTAGGACGCTCAAGAGCTTGAACCATAGGGCTTCTCCGTATAGTTAATTGTGGGTAGAGGACAAGGATGGCGCTATGCTGGCAACTATTTCTGTTGTGGTGGGGATCGCTGCCACTAGCTTCTGACTGATGGTTTCACTCCAGCGCACTAGCCACGTGGGTTGAACCCCCAACACCAGAATTAATAGAGTCAAGACCAGCGCTGGCAGTTTTTCAGGCCACAACACCCGCGGATAGTAGGCCGTGGCGTTATCCAAGCGGCCAAAGCAGGTACGGTTTAGTAAGATAACAAAGTAAACTGCGGTTAAACCAGTTCCGAAAACAGCAAGGAGGGTGGGTATCGGAAAGATGGCATAACTGCCTTGAAAGACTAAAAATTCAGCCACAAACCCAACTAACCCCGGAATACCGGCACTGGCCATCCCCCCTAATATCAGCAAGGCACTGGTGGTGGGTAACCCCCGCAGAGGATTGAGCAAGCCATTGAGCACATCGAGTTCGCGGGTGCCGACTTTGGTTTCAATAATTCCCACTAAATAAAACAGCAGCGCCAAGATCAGACCATGACTAATCATTTGGGCGATCGCCCCCACCATACTCAGGTGGGTATGTGCTGCCAGCGCCAGTAAGACGTAACCCATGTGACCAATAGAGCTGTAGGCCACCATCCGTTTGATGTCCTTTTGAGCAATGGCCGCCAACGCACCGTAGAGAATGCTGGCTGCCGCCACGATTGCCAGCACACTGGCAAACGATCCCCATGTTTCGGGAAACAGCCCGACAGCAAAACGTACTAAACCGTAGGTGCCCAGCTTTGCCAGAATGCCCCCTAAGAGAATTGCTGTGGGGGTTGAGGCTTCGACGTAGGCATCCGGTAGCCAGCTATGGAGGGGCACAAGGGGAATTTTAATGCCAAAGCCAATCACCAGTAGAGCCAAAAGAATGGCTTGCGTGGTAGGTGCAAGTGCCGCCAGTTGCAGATCCCCATAGTCAAAGCTGGGGGCGTGGGTCAGCCAACCCATGGCCAAGAAGGCGGCTAGGATGAGAATACCGGAAATGGCTGTATAAATGAGAAATTTCACCGCCGCTCGCTCCCGGCGCTGTCCCCCCCACATTAAAATCAGCAGATAAAAGGGAACCAGTTCAACTTCGTAAAACAGAACAAAGAGCAGAAGATTTTGGGCCGCTAGGGCACCAATAATCCCGGCATTGGCGACCAACACAAGGGCATAAAACAACCGCGGCGCACTTTTCTCACCGTTAAAAATAACCAGCAGGGTCAAGAAGGTACCCAGCACAATCAGCGGCAGAGAGAGACCATCCACCCCTAGGGAATAGTTCAGCCCAAGGGGCGCCAACCACGGGGTAAATTCTGTAAACTGTAAGCCTGCTTCCTGTAGATCCAATTGACTCAGGAGCCAACTGGACAGGCCAAAGGTAACCGCCGCCCCAGCCAGTGCCACCGGCCGCAGTAGGCGTTCCGGCAAAACCGACATCAGCAGTGCTGCCAGTGCAGGAATCAGGATCAGCAGTGTTAAGAGCATAGCAAGAACCTCGCTGGATGTTGATTTGAGCTAGCGCAGCAGTGGCCAGCAAATGGCAATACCAAGAATGGCAATGCCCACAATAATGGTGAGAATATAGGCCTGGGATTGACCAGTGGTGCTGTACTTGAGGCGATCGCCCCCCAACAGCGTCACCAAACCAAAGGCATTGCCCGTCCCATCCACTAAGGTGCGGTCAAACCAATCAGTGAGGCGCGAGATGACATCCACTGCCCCAACAACCGTTGCCTTATAAAGTTTGGGGGTGTAAAAGTCATAGGCAAGCAGGTCTTGTAGCGAGGGTAGTGGCAACTGCACCGGCTTGGGAATGGTTCGCCCCAAGTAGATCCATGCTGCTAAGCCCCAACCCGCAACGGCAGTCAGGGTTAAGGCGGCAGCGGTTTGCACTGAAGGCTGTGTCCAGATCACCCAATCAAAGACCCGCATCATAATCGGCAAGTGCAGAACCACCCCCACATTCACCGTCATGGGCAGGATCATCGGCCAAAACACCTCCGGCGATCGCGCCGTCATGGGCTTGACCTCCCCTCCCCAAATGAGACAGAACGTGCGTCCCAAACTAAAGGCGGCAAAGGTATTCACCAGTAGCAAGACAACCCCCACCCACGGCAACTGGGCAAAGGCGGTATCCAATAGCTCTGCTTGGGGAAAAAAGCTCCCAAGGGGGGGCACTGCCAGTAAGCCTGCAGATCCAACTAAAAACGCAATCCCGGAAATGGGTCGCCGTGACCACAATCCCCCCAGCAACCGCAGATCTTGGGTAATGCTGTTCCAGATAATGCTGCCAATACTCATCATCAGCAGCGACATCGCCACCGCATAGGTGAGCACGAACACAAAGGCCAATCCCGGCTCCTTCAGACCCACCGCAATAAACACCCAGCCCATATAAGCACTGACTAAATAGGACAGCGCCCGCTTGATATCTACCTGAGCTGCGGCAATTAAGGTGCCGCCTAAGGCCGTGACACTGCCAATCACTAGTAATGCGGTCAGAGCTACAGGAGAGAGTGCCAACACTGGGGTTAGCTTGACCAGCACCCATGCCCCCGTTGCCACGACAATGGCATTCCGCAACACCGAGGCGGGCACCGGCCCTTCCATGGCCTCATCGAGCCACAGGTGCAGCGGAAACTGGGCACATTTCCCCATCGGGCCAGCAATCAGGGCTAAGCAGATCAACGTAATCAATGTCGGGTTTACCGTAGCAGTGGCCGCCCAAGCCGCCAGATCATCGTAATTCCACGACCCCGCAAGGGGATAGATGGCCAGAACTCCCATTAAGAGAATCAAGTCCCCCACTCGTTTGGTCAGGAAGGCATCGCGGGCACCCGTCACCACCAGCGGTTGGTTAAACCACAGCCCAATGAGCAGGTAGGTGGCAAGGGTGAGAATTTCCAGCACCATGTAATTGAAAAAGAGGGAGTCAAGCAGGACAAGCGCAGCCATCCCCCCTTCAAAAAGCGCCAGCAGAGCAAAAAACCGCGCCCAACCCCAGTCCATTTCCATATACCCAACGGCAAAGACTTGGGCCATCAAATTCAGCCCCGTAATCAGCATCAGAGCAGTGGTCGTCAGGACTGAAATTTCCACGGGCACATCAAAATGCAGCCCCGCCACCTCTAACCAAGTCCAGTGAAGGTACTGTGGTGGTTGATTGGCGATCGCCAACGTGGCCAGCAGCGCATGGCAAAAGGAGAAAAATGTGAGCACGATATTGACATACCCCGCTGGACGCGGGCCGGTCTTGCGGGTGATCCCCGGCGACCAAATCAGCGACAGACCCATCCCCAGTAGCGAGTAAAAAGGAATGAGCCAAACTGTGTCCGCAAATGATTGCAACATAAATCCCGCTTACGCCTATGGACAAGACTAATTAGATTTAATCTTATCTATGAAAAGGACACTCTTTAGCAAGGGTAACGATAAACTTCTATCAATATCTTTTATCGCGCTGATAACAGAGGCAAGGGGTAGCTCATTTTAGGACTATGCAAGCCATCCACCCAGAAGATATTTGCGCAACTAATTCGCCTCTGTGAGCCAAACAAGCTGCCCATAGCCCTCACGCAGGAGGCGGTTGTATTTCTGCTGCCCAAGTTGCTAAGCTGAAGTCAGAAGGGTTCGGTTATCCGGCAATGATGTTTGCTGCGGGCACCCGTACCCCCGCTGTGCACTCTTGATTCTTGGGTGATGCCGTCTATGACGCTAACGTACGTTGCACCCCAATGGCAAACCCTGACCTTTTCTTCAACATTATTTTTGCAACCTATCCTTGAAGTATTACTCGCCAATGTTCCTCACCCTTTGCGTGATGAGTTGCGCCTTGGGCTGCAGGAGGCATTGGTCAATGCGGCTCGCCATGGCAACGCCCTCAACCCTGAAAAAGTTGTTTTCGTGCGCTACACCTATTCCCCCGAACAATGCTGGTGGGTCATTACTGATCAAGGCGACGGGTTTTTGCCACCTCGCTGCGTTTTCTCCCCTGAAGATGAACTGCTGCCCCCTGACGACTGTGAGTGTGGCCGTGGGTTATTTTTGATCTATGCCATTTTTGACGAAGTGTATTGGAATGCCAAAGGCACAGAACTGAGCTTGTGTAAATATCTGACCGGCTATTAGAGCTGCCCTAAGCGATCGGCACTATATCTAGCCAGTGGCGATAGTTGGGATCGCGGCCTGTGACAATGGTTTGTAACTGCTGCTGCAGTTGCCGTGTGAGGGGGCGCTGCGCTGGGAGGGTGTAGGTTTCAATGCGGCGGACAGGCACAATCCTTGCTGCCGTACCCGTTAAAAAGACTTCATCGGCAATTAATAATTCCGTGCGATCCACTGCCCGCTCAAGGACGGTCACCCCTGCTGCTTGAGCGAGTTCAATCACGCTGCGGCGGGTAATGCCCTCTAAAATATCTTGATCCACGCTTGGGGTAATGAGTTGGCCATCCCGTACTAGGAACAGATTCATTCCCGAAGCTTCGCACACTTTGCCTTGAGTGTTGAGGAGAATGGCTTCGTCAAACCCTGAGGCCACAGCTTCGGTTTTTGCGAGCGCTGAAACAATGTAGGAGGTGGTAAGCTTACCGCGCAACGGAAAGGAGCGATCGCACTGCCGCTGCCAAGAACTAATCCGACAGGTCACGCCTTCAGCGGAGAGGTAATCTCCTAGGGGCATCCCGTAGATGAGAAAGTCTTTTTCAACATCGTGCAGGCGGGGCGCAATCCCCAGCCCGGAGGTATAAACTAAGGGGCGGATATAGAACGGCACCGTGGGGCGGTTTTTTTGTACCCACTCAATAATGGTGGTTTTGATCTGTGCCATCGGCAGCTCATAGCCTAGGTAGTGGGCACTGCGACTCAAGCGCTGACAGTGATCTTCAAGACGGAACAGCAGAATTTCGTTAGCATTTGCAGGATTGGGTAACCCGCGCAGACCACCGAGAGCGGCGGTGCCGTAGTGTAGGGCATGGGTGGCAACGGAAATTTTGGCTTCGCTAAAGGGGACAAACTGACCGTTAAGGTACGCGTAGGGTAAAAAGTCGCTCATGCAGGCAAGGCGTGAAAAATAGTGGGCTCAAAGGCGTGTAAGCTCATCTTACCTGATGGTGGCGTTTGCAAAAAACGCAGCACCGTGACCCTAGGTAACCAATGCTTGGGAGTTCACGGCTGCTGTTGCTGAGCAATGTGCGCCAAAAGCCGCTGGGGTCCAAAACGTCCCCATTGATAGCCCTGTTGCAGGTAGGATTCCAGTTTGCGGCGCAGTTGCTGATACCCCCAAAGAATCACCCCTGCTTGGAGCACCACAGTGGTATTCAGGCTCCAGAGTTCACTGCTGATACTGCCCCCCAGCCACGGGGTAACATAGATGGCGGCACACCACAGCAGCAGGAACTGACTGATTTCACTAAAGGCCGGCAGCGGAAACGGTAAGGCATAGGCTTGACACCAGTGGCGCACATACCCAAGGCAGGCCACCATCGCTAAAACGGCATCCCCACCCCCGCCGGGCAGCAGGGCGCTACCGAGCAGTTGGCCGCCAAGCCATGGCCAAGGTACGTTCCCTTGCTGTGCTTGACGGTAGCTACTGAGGGCATTGCCAACGGCACGTTCAATCGTACTAGCTTGATGCAAAAGGTGAGTCGATCGCTCAAGCAGGGCGTTGTGGCTGAGCCATTGCTGCACGTGGGCACGGAGTTCACTAATGCCTTGGCCGGTCGT
The DNA here is from genome assembly GCF_022570815.1 of Synechococcus sp. PCC 6716. Taxonomy (NCBI): domain Bacteria; kingdom Bacillati; phylum Cyanobacteriota; class Cyanophyceae; order Synechococcales; family Synechococcaceae; genus Synechococcus; species Synechococcus sp. PCC 6716. The sequence goes on along the minus strand of NZ_JAKLTU010000007.1, from coordinate 65,485 downwards.
GCTACTGACAACAATGGCGTCGGTGAGGTTTTCCGGAACGGCGGCATACAGATCCGCTTTGGTGATCACCCACTGATAGGGCACTCTGCGTGCCTCAAGCTGCTGGCGAGCTTGCACTTCAATAGGGGTCAGGGTGTCATGGCTAACCAATAGGACTAAATCGGCGGTGGCGATCGCCCCCCACGTCATTGCTTCTCGCTGCGAGCCAGCCACTTCATCTAACCCCGGAGTATCGGTTAAATCCACCGCATGGTCACCAAATTGCCAACGAACTGTGCGTGGCCATTGGGTTGTGCCATGAACTGCTCCCACGGGAAAAATGGTCTCGCCATAGAGCGCATTGAGGAGAGCAGATTTACCCCGGCTGACTTGCCCTAAAACCACAATGTGCCATGCCGGTTGATTGAGGCGATCGCGCAGATCGTAGAGTGGTAACCAGTGCTCACTGACGTGGGAATGATGGCTCTGATGCCATGCCAGCAATTCATTCAGGCAGTTAAGGGTAAGCTGCCCCAGACTGAGTTGACCCTGCACACTGGCATGATGAACCTTGGGGGAGATGTTGCTAGCGTTAGGCATGTTGCTCAATCACGCCGGAACAACGACCAGTTAGAGGCAACCGCTAATGCCGCTGCCGCCACCAATAGGACAGGGAGCGGCAATACCCACTGCCGTGCCATCAGAATCGCTTCTGTCAGCAGGAATAAAATAACAAAACTCGTAACGGCAATTCCCATACGCTGAGACTAACGACGGCGGGGAACGTCAAGGGGGAAAAATGCTTTTTCGCCGTTGGGGAGGGTGGCATCGCGGAAGGTGCGCACCCGCGCGAGGCGATCGCGCCCTCCCAAGGCTGCATTCACCATTTGGGCACCTGTCAGTACGGCACGGTCAAGGCGTGTAATGACGAGGTTGGCCTCAGAGAGGTTTGCATTTGTCAAGTTCGCCCCCGTTAAATCTGCATTATTCAGGGTTGCCCCTGTTAAGTTGGCACGGCTGAGATTAGCACCGCGTAAGTTCGCCGCACTGAGGTTAGCTCCCCGTAAATCTGCCCCTTGGAGGTTACGCCCCCGTAGCTGGGCATAGCTGAGATCGCAGTTGGGGCAATGCCCCGTACGGCGCAGTTGCTCTAAATCAGCGGGATTAGCGGCCAAGGCAGGCAACCCCATCGAGAGCAGTAAAAGCATGGCGGCGACGTTTGCAATCATGGTACTGAGGAATAACAGTTCTTGCCTGATCATAGGCATACTGCGCCAACATTGACACTCTGCTATGCCAAATCTCAGGCGCTGGGCACAAGCTCGTCGTTGCTGGAGTTTTCCCGCTAGGGAGCGGTATCCTAGTGACCTGAGCAGTGCTGAGGATGAAGGGGCGTGGGTTCACGCTCCATGGTAGCATTAAGGATCGCTTCCCCCCTATCGTTCTCGGTCATGGCATTTACAAAAATTCTCATCGCGAATCGCGGCGAAATTGCCCTACGCATCCTGCGTACTTGTGAGGAGATGGGGATTGCCACGGTGGCGGTGTACTCAACGGTGGATCGCCATGCCCTACACGTGCAACTGGCGGATGAAGCCGTTTGTATTGGTGAAGCTCCCAGTGGTCGCAGTTACCTGAATATCCCCAACATTATTGCGGCGGCGTTGACCCGTCATGTGTCGGCCATCCACCCAGGCTACGGATTTTTAGCAGAAAATGCCCGCTTTGCTGAAATTTGTACTGACCACAAAATTGCGTTTATTGGGCCCAGTCCGGCGGCAATGCTGGCAATGGGAGATAAATCTACCGCTAAAGCCACTATGCAGCAGGTTGGGGTTCCTACGATTCCGGGGAGTGAGGGGTTGGTTCACGATGAAGAGACGGCTCGGGCGATCGCCAATAAAATTGGCTATCCCCTCATGATTAAAGCCACCGCAGGGGGGGGTGGGCGCGGCATGCGCTTGGTGCGATCGCCCGAAGAATTGGGTCGCTCCCTCAGTGCTGCCCAAGGCGAAGCGGAAGCAGCGTTTGGCAATGCGGGGGTGTATCTAGAGCGCTTTATTGAGAATCCTCGCCACATTGAAGTGCAGATTCTCGCCGATAGTTACGGCAATGTCATTCATTTGGGAGAGCGGGATTGCTCGGTGCAGCGGCGCCACCAAAAACTCCTTGAAGAGGCACCCAGTCCAGCCCTAACACCAGAGCTACGCGCCCAGATGGGTGCTGCTGCGGTGGCGGCTGCCAAGGCCATTGACTATGTAGGAGCCGGAACCATTGAGTTTCTGCTAGACAGCCACAACAATTTTTACTTTATGGAGATGAACACCCGCATTCAGGTAGAGCATACCGTTACTGAAATGATCACGGGGCTGGATCTCATTGCCGAGCAAATTCGCATTGCCCAAGGGGAAGCCTTACGGCTCACACAATCTGAGGTCAACTTAAGAGGACACGCCATTGAATGCCGGATTAATGCCGAAGATCCTGAGCGCAACTTTCGCCCTCACCCCGGTCGCATTAGTGGCTATCTGCCACCGGGTGGGCCTGGGGTGCGCATGGACTCCCATGTTTACACCGACTACGAAATTCCACCCTACTATGACTCCCTCATTGGTAAGTTAGTGGTGTGGGCTAGCGATCGCCCCGCGGCCATTGCCCGCATGAAACGCGCCCTGCGCGAATGTGCCATCACCGGCGTTCCCACAACGATTCCCTTCCACCAGCAGGTAATGGAAACGCCGGAATTTCGTAGTGGCGTGGTTTACACAAACTTTGTGGATAAACTCATGACCACCTTAGGCTGGAACACCTAATGGCCACGCCGCCGAAGCTGCTGATTGCCGCCAGCGGTACCGGGGGACATCTCTTTCCTGCCCTCGCTGTGGCCGCCACTCTCACGGACTATGAGATCCATTGGCTGGGGGTGAGCCACCGCCTAGAAACAGACCTCGTGCCCCAGCAGTATCCCCTGCACACGATTAACTTTAGTGGCATGCAGGGGAAAACACCATGGGCAAAACTACGACCCCTGTGGCAGTTCCTTGGGGCATTTTGGCAAACCCGGCAGTTGCTCAAACGCAGCCAGTTTCAGGGGGTCTTTACGACGGGTGGCTATATTGCTGCCCCAGCGATTCTTGCGGCGCGGAGCTTAGGGTTGGTGGCTATTCTCCACGAGTCTAATGCTCTACCTGGCAAAGTGACCCGCGCTTTAGCACCGTGGTGTACCGTAGTGGCCTTAGGAACCCCTGCCAGCCTGCCCTACCTTGCAAAACGCAAGGCTAACCTGCGGGTCACGGGTACGCCAGTCCGACCCGATATTCTTCATCCTGGACCATTGGAACTGCCGATTCCACCAAAGGCTCCCCTCATTCTGGTGATGGGGGGCAGCCAAGGTGCCGTGGCTATTAACCGTCTGGTTCGGGAGGTCGTGCCTCAGTGGCTAGCGGCGGGAGCATGGGTGGTGCACTTGACAGGTCAAAACGACCCAGAAGCAACAGCCGTGCAGCATCCTCACTATGTGGTGTTGCCTTTTTTTGAGCCTATGGGGCCACTGTTACACCGCGCTGATCTTGCCATTAGCCGTGCTGGTGCGAGTGCCCTCACAGAACTGACCCTCACGGGTACCCCCGCTCTATTGATTCCCTATCCCTACGCCGCAGAGGATCATCAAACCGTCAATGCTCAGGTGTTGGTGAGCGCAGGTGCTGCGGACATGATTCCCCAAGCTCAACTTACGGGCGATCGCCTCGGACAAATCATTTTAGAATGGCTAGGGCAGCCGCAAAAACTGCAACGGATGGCAGCCAATGCCCGGCGCTTGGCCGTGCCCGATAGCACCCAGCAGGTCGCTGGGCTGATCCGCTCCCTGATTCCACCTGTTGAACCCTAAACCCAGCCAAATTTATGCCAATTCGACTGTTGTTTGTTTGCCTTGGGAATATCTGCCGCTCTCCTGCTGCTGAAGGCATTATGCAAGATCTCGTGGCCAAAGCAGGGCTTGCCGATAAGATCCAGTGTGATTCTGCGGGTACCAGTAACTTCCACATTGGCGATCCTCCCGATGCCCGAATGGTGATGACCGCCCGTCAGCGCGGCTTACACCTGAACAGTCGAGCACGCCAGTTTCACCACGGCGATTTTGAAGAATTTGACCTCATCTTAGCCATGGATCGGGACAACTATCAGGATATTCTCCGCCTTGATCCGGAGGGAAAATACCGCGATAAAGTGCGTTTGATCTGTGACTTTTGTCAGCAGCACACCACCAAAGATGTCCCCGACCCTTACTACGGGGGTCGCCAAGGCTTCGAGAAGGTCTTAGATTTGCTAAACGATGCCTGTGCCGGACTGTTAACCTACCTTCAGCAGACCTATCCCCAACTACAGGAGCAGCCTTGATGGACTATCGCACCGCAGGAGTTGATGTGGCAGCAGGGCGGGCATTTGTGGAGCAGATTCGACCCCTTGTGCAACGTACTCAGCGACCAGAGGTGGTGGGTCGCTTAGGGGGGTTTGCCGGACTGTGTCGTCTGCCGAGTAACTATCGCCAACCGCTACTGGTCTCAGGCACCGATGGGGTAGGCACCAAGCTGAAGCTAGCACAAACGCTGGGTCGTCACGATACCGTGGGGATAGACTTAGTGGCGATGTGTGTGAACGATGTCCTCACCTGTGGAGCAGAACCCCTCTTTTTCTTGGACTACATTGCCTGTGGTCACCTCAGTGCCAACATCCTGACAGCGGTGGTAGCCGGGATTGCGAGCGCCTGCGAAGCAGCAGGCTGTGCCCTCCTGGGGGGGGAAACCGCAGAGATGCCCGGCTTCTATGGTGAAGGGGTCTATGATCTCGCTGGTTTTTGTGTTGGGGTGGTCGAAGCAGATCAGGTACTGGATGGCTCGCAAGTACAACTGGGGGATGTGGTGCTGGGGCTAGCGAGTTCAGGGCTTCACAGCAATGGCTTTAGTTTAGTGCGCAAAATCGTGGCGGATCGCCAGTTGAGTTGGCAGGAAACCCCCGTGGGCGATCGCCCCCTTGGAGAACTGTGCCTAGAACCAACACGGCTGTACGTACAGCCCATTCGCGCTGCTTTGAAGGAACAAATTCCCCTGCACGGTATGGCTCATATTACCGGCGGTGGCCTGCCCGAAAATTTGCCCCGCTGTTTGGGGCACGGCCAGTCTGTGGCGGTAAACCTAAACTCATGGCCAATTCCACCGCTGTTTCAGTGGCTTGGCAAGGTGGGGGAGGTCAGCCAGCAGGAACTGTTGAATACCTTTAATATGGGCATTGGCTACACCGTCATTGTCCCCCCCGCCGCAGTAAAAGACGCACAGAGCTGTTTTGAGCGCTTTGGCATTACCAGCTACGAAATTGGAACCGTGATCAATGGTGATGGCACCTTGACGTTCTGCCCCTAACAGGTTTAACGCTAGTCTTACGCCCACTGCCCAGTGAACTCATGCTACCCTGAACAAAGGTTGCAGAGCCGCAGCCAACCTCATCATGCTCTTAATAATCTTGATAATGAACTAAAAATGCGTATTCTTGTAACCGGCGGTGCGGGTTTTATTGGTTCCCATCTTGTGGATCGGCTGATGGACGCTGGCCACGAGGTGATTTGCTTAGATAATTATTTTACCGGCACTAAGCGCAATATCCTACGGTGGCTGGGTCACCCCAATTTTGAGCTGATTCGCCATGATGTCACCGACCCTATCCGTCTTGAGGTCGATCAGATTTACCACCTCGCCTGCCCCGCCTCGCCGGTGCATTACCAGTACAATCCGGTCAAAACCATTAAAACCAACGTCATGGGCACACTGCACATGCTAGGGCTAGCCAAGCGAGTCAAGGCGCGGTTCCTGTTGGCCTCCACGTCAGAAGTCTATGGCGATCCGCTGGTGCATCCTCAATCAGAGTCCTACTGGGGGCATGTGAACCCCATTGGTATTCGCTCGTGCTATGACGAGGGCAAGCGGGTTGCTGAAACCCTCGCCTTTGACTACCACCGTCAAAACAATGTAGCGGTACGAGTAGCACGGATTTTTAACACCTATGGCCCCAAAATGCAGGTTAATGATGGCCGCGTTGTCAGTAATTTTATTGTGCAAGCGTTGCAGGGAACTCCCCTCACGGTCTATGGCGATGGCTCCCAGACCCGTAGCTTTTGTTACGTCAGCGATTTAGTCGAAGGACTCATTCGGTTGATGAACAGCGAGCATACCGGCCCCGTGAACTTGGGGAACCCTGACGAATATACGGTTCTGGAGCTCGCCCAAAAAATTCAAGCCCTGATTAACCCCAGTGCTGAGATTCAGTTTAAGCCCCTCCCCAGTGATGACCCGCAACGCCGCCGCCCCGATATTACGGTGGCGCGAACCCTGTTGGACTGGCAGCCGAGTGTGCCGCTATCGGAGGGACTGCGCCGCACGATTCCAGACTTTGCCGAGCGGTTAGGGGTGCCCTATACGCCTATGATGGTCGAAGTTTAGGGAGGCAGAGACAATGCGGGTTTGTGTCATTGGCACGGGCTATGTGGGCTTGGTCACTGGGGTGTGCTTGGCCCATATCGGCCATGATGTGATGTGTATTGATAACAACATCGATAAGGTCAAGCTGCTGCAGCAGGGGGAGTCGCCCATTTATGAGCCAGGGTTGACGGAGCTGTTACGGGGGTGTATTGCCAGCAACCGCATTCACTTCAGTAGTGATCTGGGGGCAGGGGTGGAATTTGGCGAGGTGCTGTTTATTGCGGTGGGGACGCCCTCTCTCCCCAATGGCGAAACGGATACCCGCTATGTCGAGGCGGTGGCGCGGGGGATTGGTGCCCACCTGCATCTGGGCTACAAAGTCATTGTCAATAAGTCCACGGTGCCCATTGGTTCTGGCGACTGGGTGCGGATGATTATTCTCGATGGGGTGGTGGAGCGAGAACCGGAGCTAGCGGATGCCATTAAAGCGGGTGCCACCCACCCTCCGTTAGATTTTGATGTGGTGAGTAACCCAGAATTTTTGCGGGAAGGCTCGGCGGTTTACGATACCTTTAACCCCGATCGCATTGTCTTAGGGGGCAGTAGCCGCAAGGCCATTGCTCTGATGCAGGAGCTTTACGCACCGATTATTGAGCGCAAGTATGCTGCAGATCCCAATGCGCCCCCTGTGCCTGTCCTAGTGACGGATCTCAGTTCGGCGGAAATGATTAAGTACGCGGCTAATGCCTTTTTGGCCACCAAAATTAGCTTTATTAACGAAGTTGCCAATATTTGCGATCGCGTCGGCGCGGATGTGGTGCAAGTGGCCAAAGGGATTGGCCTAGATTCGCGCATTGGTGAGAAGTTTTTGCAGGCGGGGCTAGGCTGGGGCGGCTCCTGTTTTCCGAAGGATGTTTCTGCCTTAATCCATACTGCTGATGACTATGGCTATGAAGCCCAATTACTGAAAGCAGCGGTACAGGTGAACCAACGCCAGCGCTTTTTGGTGATCGAAAAGTTACAACAGGTTCTAAAAATTCTGAAGGGCAAAACCATTGGCTTGCTCGGGCTTACGTTTAAGCCCAATACTGACGATCTGCGGGATGCCCCTGCGCTTCACTTAATTGAGGAACTGCATCGCCTGGGTGCCAAGGTGAAGGCGTACGATCCTCTAGTGTCCCAGACGGGGCTGCGCTCGGGTCTGTCTAACGTGATTGTGGAAACGGATCTGCACCACTTGGCGGATGGCTGTGATGCCTTGGTTCTGGTGACGGACTGGCCGCAGTTTCGTGAGGTGGATTATGGCGCTGTTGCCAAGGTGATGCACCAACCCGTGATTGTGGATGGCCGCAACTTTCTAGACCGCAAAGCCCTAGAGGGGTTGGGCTTCCGTTATATGGGGATCGGGCATTAAGGCAGCCATGCCAACGGTAGCCTATGAACAGCAGTACTGGCAGCAGGGCTATTCCCGTGTTGCTGGTGTAGATGAAGTGGGGCGGGGGTGCTTGGCAGGGCCGGTGGTGGCAGCAGCAGTGATTCTGCCGCCGAACTGTGCCACTATTGCTGGGGTACGCGATTCTAAGCGGTTAAGCCCAAAGCAGCGCGATCGCCTCTTTACCCTCATTCAACAGCAGGCGATTGCCATTGGGGTCGGCATGGCCAGTGTTGTGGAAATTGATGAGGTGAATATTTTGCAGGCTACGTACCGGGCAATGGTGCGCGCCCTTGAGCGGGTTGCCCCGTGGGATTACGGGTTGATCGATGGCAAACTTAGCAAAACTGCGCCTTTTGAGCGGGCGATTGGGATTGTGGGGGGCGATCGCTACTGTTATAGTATTGCCTGCGCCTCTATCATTGCCAAAGTCCGGCGCGATCGCTTCATGGCGCGGCTGAGCCACCGCTATCCTCTCTACGGTTGGGAGCGGAATGTAGGCTATAGTACCCCCCAGCATCGCCGCGCCCTCCTGCAGCAGGGTGTAACGCCATGGCATCGGCGCTCCTTTCTCAAGCAGTACGGGGAGCACGCATCTCCCCTACCGTTATCTTTGGAGTAGCCCATGCTCCTGACGCAAAATCTGAATGTTTTTTGGGCCAGTGTTCTTTTTGAAACCCTCTATCGACTGGGATTGGGTACTGTTGTGGTCTGCCCGGGATCGCGATCGGGGCCGTTGGCCGTTGCAGCGGCAGCTCATGCCCAGTTAGAGGCCATTCCCATTTTGGATGAGCGCTCTGCTGCCTTTTTTGCCCTAGGGCTGGCTCAGCAGCAAGGAACCCCTGTGGCCTTAGTGTGTACCTCGGGCACAGCAGCAGCGAACGTTTACCCAGCCATCATTGAAGCTAGCCTGAGTCATCTGCCCCTTGTTGTTCTGAGCGCCGATCGCCCACCGGAGTTGCGAGGCTGCCAAGCCGGACAAACCATCGATCAAGTGCGTCTGTACGGCTGCTATGTGCGCGAGTTTCGGGAACTGAGTCTGCCAGACTTAACTCTTATGCCTTACCTGCGCCAAACCCTCAGCCACTGTTGGCAGCGCTGCCTGTGGCCGGATCCGGGGCCTGTGCACCTGAATATTCCCTTCGCTGACCCCCTAGCGCCAGTAGTGGATGCCAGCTTTATCGCTCCAACCCTAGAAGAAATGGGGTTTTTTCGCGCCCTCAAACCACCTTGCCCACTTGCGCCTATTCCAACTGCCTTACCGTGGTCAGACTGGTGCGGCCATCCCAAGGGACTGATTATTGCTGGGCCTAGTCATACGCCGCAGCCCCACACTTATGCCACCGCTGTTGCACGCCTGAGTGATTATTTACAGTGGCCGATTCTCGCTGATGCCCTCTCCCCCTTACGGCACTACGGCTGCCCAAATGTGATTGCCCACTACGATCTATTGTTGCGATCGCCCCACGTGCAAGACGCACTATGCCCAACCGCTGTTCTGCAATTGGGGCCTCTTCCCACCAGTAAGCCCCTACGGGCGTGGCTCAAGCAAGCAGATCCGTTGATTTGGTGTTTGGATGCAGTTGCCGATAACAATAATCCCCTCCACGGTCGCAGTGTTACCCTAGCGGTGGATCCAGTGCACTTATCGCCAGTGGTGTCGCCTGAGCGCCGCTCACCCACCCCTTCCTCCGCCTACCTAGATCAGTGGCTCTATCTTGACAAGAGCATCGCCAACGCATTGGCGGCAACCCTAGATGCCATTGACTGGCACTGCGATGTCAAACTAATTCACCGCCTCAGCCAGATTCTTCCCAGCAATACAGCAGTGTTTGTGGCCAGTAGTATGCCGGTTCGGGATGTTGAAAGTGTTTGGGTCGCTAGCGATCGCCACTATCGCTTTTACTTTAATCGCGGTGCCAATGGCATTGATGGCACCCTTTCTAGTGCCTTAGGAGCCGCCCACCGCGGCCAGCCCACGGTTCTGATTACCGGCGATCTGGCCTGTCTTCACGATACCAATGGCTGGCTCATTACACCACAGTTCCACGGCTCCCTCACAGTTGTCGTCATCAACAATCAGGGGGGCGGCATTTTTGAGCACCTACCTATCCATGCGTTTGAGCCACCCTTTGAAACCTTCTTTGCCACTCCCCAAACCGCTACCTTAAGCCATCTTGCCGCGGCCTATGGTGTGCCCTACCACACCCTTGAGGACACCCTAGACCTTGAGAAGCACCTCCAAGATGGGTCGGCTGCCAAGGTACGGCTGCTAGAGTTCCACAGCGATCGCAAACTTAATGCCCAGTGGCGGCAAGAGGTGCTGGCGTGCGTGGCAATGGCTCTAAAGGTTCCCCACTCAAACTAAAAGCACGAGCCTCCGTAATCTGGACACGCACCAACTGCCCCCGCAACGCTTCGATCTCTCCCTGTAAATAGGTGAGACGATTGCCATCCGTGCGGCCATAGACCTGCGTGGGGTCTTTGGGGTTCACCCCCTCCACTAAAACCACTTCTGTGCGTCCTAGATAGCGCTGGGAGCGGTCAGCCGCCACGGTTGCCACAAGATGATTGAGCCGCTGAAGGCGATCCTCTTTCACCGCCTCCGACACTTGGTCCGGCCAAGTGGCCGCCGGCGTATTCGGACGAGGGGAGTAGGCCGCGGTGTTTAACTGATCAAACCCCACCGTTGCGACTAAATCAAGGGTGTCGGCAAACTGCGCCTCTGTTTCTGCCGGAAAGCCCACAATGGCATCGGCACTGATTGCTGCATCGGGCATATAGCGGCGAATGGTGTCAATAATGTGCAGATAGCGCTCCCGCGTATAGCCCCGCCCCATTGCCTTGAGGATGTCATTATTGCCCGATTGAAAGGGAATGTGAAAATGCTTGCACACCTTGGGCAACTCGGCACAGGCTCGGATCAACCGCTCTGTAAAATAGCGGGGGTGACTGGTGGCAAAGCGGATGCGCTCAATGCCGGCCACATCATGAATGTAGTAGAGCAAATCCGTAAACGTATGCTGGCGGCGACCCTCCGGCGTAATTCCGGGCAAATCTCGACCGTAGGCATCGATATTTTGCCCCAAGAGCGTTACCTCGCGATACCCTTGCGCAGCCAGTTCCTCAATTTCTGCACGGATGGCGGCGGGTGTACGGGACTGTTCCTGACCCCGAACCCCCGGCACCACACAGTAGGTGCAGCGCTCGTTACAGCCGTAGATGACATTCACCCACGCCGTTACCGTACTGTCGCGACGGGGCTTGGTAATGTCTTCGACAATGTGCAGAGGTTCCGTAGCCACGACTTGGCTGCCGCTCCACACCTGCTCTAGAAGTTCACCAAGGCGATTGGCGTACTGTGGCCCCATCACCAAATCGACTTCCGGCACGCGCCGCAGGAGCTGCTCTCCTTCCTGCTGTGCAACGCAGCCTGCCACCACCAGCGTTAGATTGGGGTTTTGGTGCTTACGCTTTGCTTGGCGGCCAAGGTAGGAGTAGAGTTTTTGCTCTGCGTTATCGCGAATCGTGCAGGTGTTGTAGAGTAACACATCTGCCTGATCTGGCTCAGCAACTGGCTCTAAGCCCATAGCCTCTAAAACGCCGGCCATCCGCTCGGAGTCGGCCTTGTTCATTTGACAGCCAAACGTCGTGATGTAGTAGCGGCGTGGCATTTTGCTTACACATCCGTGACATCATTGGTCGGATTCATCTCGCTGCCACCGTCCTCTTCTGGCGTTGCTGCCACTTTAACCATGGCGTGTCGCAGCACGCGGTCTCCGAGCATATACCCCCGCTTCAATTCTTCTAGGACTGTTCCTTCAGGGTGCTCGCTGGTGGGTTCTCGCATCACCGCTTCGTGGTGGTTGGGGTCAAAGGGTTTTCCTTCCGGTCGCATGGCAGAAACCCCAATACGCTTCAGGCAGTCCACTAACTGCTTATACACCCCTTGATAGCTGCGGTGGATTTTTTCCTCTGCTTCCGTGGCCGTCTGAATATGGGTACGCGCTAACTCAAAACTATCGACGACAGGCAGTAGCTCCGAGATGGTTTTGCATTTAATTTGCACCTCTAGCTCTTCCTTTTCCCGCTGTGTCCGCTTGCGAAAGTTTTCAAAGTCAGCGGCTAGGCGCATGTACTGAGTGTTCCGCTCTTCAACAAGCTGGGAGAGACTTGCTTGCGCGGCTTCTAGGGCGGCAATTTTTTCGAGCAAGTCTGCCCGATCATCAGCTAACTCGGCAGCAGTCGCGTCTGCCGCTACAGCGTCAGGCGTTTCAACGGTTTCTGCTGTGTCTGCCGTTTCAGTCTCTGCTTCGTTAGCGATCGCTGTATCGGTGGCCAGTGGCTCCGAAGCATCAGTGACAGAATTGGTTATGGTTTCATCACTCATAGGTTGACTCAAATCATGCCCCTACGGTTACAAATAAAAAAGCCTACTGCAACGTGAAGATATTGCACGGTGCGATCTTAATTAGCCTAGCATTTAACTATTGTATCAAAGTGTAATAATTTCGGACATCTTGACTTCACCCCCAATGTTACTGGCCACAGCTTGTAAGTTTTGTAGCTTTTACGCTATAGCAGCTATTGGCATTGGCTGCATGGGATGGAACTGCGCACTTACCTCCTCCGTCCAAGACATACGATAAAAATGTCCAAAAATATATTTGAATGGTGAGAGGTTGATCATGTTACTGTGTCCAGTCATACCTAGTCTGATCCTGTGTAGCACATTAATAGGCACGCCCCCCGTTTTAGCACAACTCTCCCCAGCCCCCCCTTCAGAGACCTTTAATCCCTTTGGGGTTGACAACCCGGTTCTACAGCGGGCACGGAACTGGGCGCGACAGGCAGCGGAGCGAGCCAACGGGGGGCTTAGTCGCTACCGTGCTGAAGAGTCGATGTTTGGGCCGGCCAGTCAGTCACCGTTTGTTGAGAATGGCGATGGCTCCTTTACCTTTCGGTTTTTAGGAGGACCGCCAGCAGCACCGCCTACGATTGAAAGTATCGTGACGGTGAATCCAGATTCGGCAAACCCGATGATCCGGATTGACTATAATGGTCCAATTCAGGCTCAAGAGGCTGTCACTTCTCCCAGTATTGACCCCATGAATCCGATGCCTGCGCCAGAACTATCCAATACCAACACTTTGTAATTGCCAATCTGACAGCGCGGGCTCTATACACCCTACGATTCTTACTAGTTAGCAATTAGTTAGCGACGGCAAACAGCGCGGGCAATATCACCGCCAACGGTACCGGGGGGATAGCTCTTGGTACCGCTCCAATCCCAACCGTAGTACTCACTTTTGACATCGTACGGATTACAGGAGGCTGTTGCCTTATGCCAATAGTCATCACCACGGGTGGAAAGGCTAAAGTCCACTTGGGTGATGCCATTACTGTTAGTGTAAAAGCGGCGCGAATCCATGTCTGCAGTATAAACGCGGCCCCGGCTATCGCGGGCAACTTCAACTTCCCGCTCTGCTAGAACCGGGGGGGCGATCGCTACTGTCAAACCGAGGGTAGCGGCTCCGAGGAGGGCAAAGGAAGGGCGCAGCATTATGAATAACTCCTTGACCTAAGGAACGATGGTGTTGCGATTCTAGCAATTGCGCCCAATAATCATTGCGGTTAGTAATAAATCGTTTCTAGAATTTAGACATGATGACATTTTTTTAGATAGTCCTGAAGACGTAGTGCTAAACAAGTGTAGTGCTAAACAAGTAAGGATGCGTTGTAATGCTGAACAACGTACCCGATCCCCCCAATGTGATTCTCTAGTTTTTTGAATAACGTCCGAGGCACTAGCAGGAGTCACTGAGAAGCCCGCACTCTATGCGTTAGCGTGAGGGTCCGGAGTATGTCACGGCAATCGCACCTGAATAGGGACTTGGGTTTGCACGCGGCCCGTAACGATGACTTCTTGGCGATCGAGCCAGCCTTGGGCCTGCTGACCGCGCACCTGAATGCGCGGGTTGGCTTGGTGATAAAACACGCCGCCTTGGGCTTCGACTTCCTGCTGGGGCATGCGCCACACCAGTTGCGCCGTGCGCAGGGTGGCATTAGGCCGCTGGATTTCGACGTGGCCGCTGGCCTCCACCTGTTGTTGAGAAATCCGCCACGTCAGGCGTTGTGCCCGTAGTTGCGCCGCTTGGGGCTGACTTTGTAAGCGTGCATTCTCAAAGATGGCACGATTATCGTCTAAAAAGAGAACACCGCGACGGGCTTGGCCTGTGATCCCTTGGGAGGGGTATTCGACGGTGAGAGGGGCATCACTGATGATTTGCTGACGGTCGATCCGCCACTGGATCAGCTCTCCCCGAGCCAAGAGCCTAGGTTCCTGCAAGTCCACCTGTACCGATCGCCGTAGGGTGACCTGCTGCTGCGGAATTGACCATTCGGCTTCTTGGGCACGGAGGCGATCGCCAGCAACGCCTACGACTGTAACCCCTCCAGCCCCCCCCACACCGGCCAAGAGGCGCTCCTGCTCCTGTTGCCACACGAGGACATCGGTGCTGAGGCGCAGATCTTGTGCTTCAGGCAGGCTGGACGTGACCTGCACCGCCTTCAGTGCTCGCAGTTCTTGGCGTTGACTGTCTGCTTCTAACCGTTGCGCTGTGATAGCCACTTGCGGATAGCGAATTTGTAGGTTTTTCTGCGCTTGCAGTAGGGCGCGATCGCCCCGCCACACAAACTGATCCGCAACAATCGTTCCCCTAGCCGCAACATCGGTCACCGTGGTTCGCCCCTCAATCCAGAGTTGGTCATTGCGCTGCCGAACCTTGACGGCTTTCGCCTCTAGGGTGTAAGTGGGCTTGCCCGCCACCCGCAGATCCCCGCGCAAATTGTCGATCTCAATTTGCTGGAGACCCCCATCACTGTAGCGAGCACCGTCTGCCTGTAGTAACCAGAGAATCTGCCCTTGATCATCCGTCTGCCGCAGGGTCAGGTTTTGCAAGCGAACTGCTCCGGTCACTTCTGGCTCTGGGGTGGGTTCGTCGCCAATCCAAGCATCGACCCAGCCACACCCCGCCAAGCTGCCGAGGAGGACAAGCCTAAGCAGGGGCATTATTGTCCAAATTGTCCAACGGTTCCAGCGGCGATGTTCCAGCATTCGCAGACTCAGAGACATTGTCTTCCCATGATGTACTCGATAGCTCCGGAGGTGTCAATCCACCGGTTAAAGGGCGGTAGGTATAGGTTGTCCGCGGTGCTTTTTGGATGTCTTCGCGAATACTTTCAAGGTCAATGTAGCGATCGGCAACGTTAATAAGGCTATCGCTGGTCATCGAGCGCAAACTGACTACCTCGACCCGTGCTCCCCGATAACTGACTGCATCAACCGCATAGGCCAAATCTCCATCGCCACTGACTAGAATGGCTGTGTCATAACACCCCACTAAGGCCATCATATCAACGGCAATTTCAACATCTAGGTTGGCTTTTTTAGAGCCATCGGGTAACTGCACAAGTTCCTTAGAGACAACCCGGTAGCCATTGCGCCGCATCCATAAGAGGAACCCTTGCTGTTTCTCGTTGGAGGGATCAACTCCAGTATAGAAAAAAGAACGAAACAAACGAGAGCCTTGGGTCAGATGGCAAAGCAGCTTTGAGTAGTCAATTTCAATACCCAATTGCAATGCTGCATAAAATAGATTTGAACCATCAATAAAAATGGCAATCCGACCCCGATTTTGCAGCACGTGTTCAGGACTGTAAATCACAGATGTAGAAGATGTAACCATGCAAAAACCATCTCAAAAAAATGTTTTATGTAAATGGAGGTATTACTCTAGCCTAGTTCGGGTCACTGGGGACTGGGGCTAGGACTGAGAGCTTTTGAAATACTGGCGCTGGCTGAGACAAGGGCTGACCGGCAGGCAGAACCCCCCAGTGCGCCTGACTATCGGCCAACAATGCTGAGTCGATCACCGATCCATTAAAATTAACACTATAACCCAACTGTTGATAGATAGCTTCACTCAAGTGGGGGATAATGGGCGCAAGTACGTAGGCTAGTAAACGTACGGCCTCTAGAACACAATAGAGAATTTCTGCCACGGCATTCATCTCCCCAGCTTTTGCCCGCTTCCACGGTGCTTCTTCATCTAAGAATTTATTTCCCGATCGCGCCAACCCCAAGGCGAGTTGGCAGACCTCGTGGAAGGCTAAGCGCCGATAAGCCGTCCCGTAGGACTGGCTCACGTGCTCTGCCAATTGCCGGAGAGGATGCTCTGGCGCAATGGCATGGATGTCAATGGCGGGCACCYCGCCGCCAGTATATTTCCATGCCATTTTGAGGGTGCGGTTGAGCAAGTTACCAATATCGTTGGCCAAGTCGGCATTGAGGATATTCACAAAGCGAGTTTCGCTAAAGTCGCCATCGCGGCCAAATTCTACTTCTTTCATGAAGTAATAGCGAACGGCATCCGCACTATACTGCTGCACTAGGGCAACGGGATCGAGGGTATTCCCCAAACTTTTCCCCATTTTCTGACCGTTTTTCGTGAGGAACCCATGGACAAAAATTTGCTCGGGCAACGGTAACCCTGCCGACATGAGCATAGCCGGCCAGGAAATGGCATGGAAGCGCAAAATATCCTTGCCAATAATGTGCAAGTTAATCGGCCACCATGTGCTTAGTGCATTTGCTAGGGTGGGTTCCTGTTCCGGCTCTAACAGTGCGGTGACATACCCTAGGAGGGCATCAAACCAAACGTAAAGGGTATGCTCTGGATCGGTGGGTACCGGAAAGCCCCAGTCAAGGTTCACCCGCGAAATCGAAAAATCTTGCAACCCCTGCTCTATGAAACTCAGGACTTCATTGCGGCGGCTGCGGGGCTGCACAAAGTCAGGATGGGTGGCGTAGTAGGCCAGCAGTGCATCTTGGTACGTCGACAAACGGAAAAAGTAGTTCCGTTCATCGCGCCACTCCACTGGCCGATTGACATGAATGGGACAGCGCTGTCCCTCGAGTAATTCCCGCTCTTCTTTGAATTCTTCGCACTCAACGCAGTACCACCCCTGTTGTTGCCCTAGATAAATGTCGCCGTTGTCCCACACCCGCTGGAAGAACTCCCGAACAATGGCATGGTGGCGCGGACTGGTGGTGCGACTAAAGCGGTCGTAGGTAATGTGTAACTGCTGCCACAGGGCTTCAAAGCCAGCGGCAATTTCATCGCAGTGATCTTGGGGCGTGAGGCCGCGCTGCTGGGCGGTGCGCTCAATTTTCTGGCCGTGCTCATCCGTACCGGTGATAAAGCGCACATGATACCCTTGGAGACGATAAAAGCGAGCAACGACATCGGCAGCAATGGTTGTGTAGGCGCTGCCAATGTGGGGTAAGGCATTGACATAGTAAAGCGGTGTAGTCAGTGAAAAGCGTGGCGACAAGCAGTGGTCTCCCTAGTTGGTTTGCCCGATGGCGTTACAGCACCCTATCAGCAAGCGCACGTAACGTCCGGCGGCTATTGCTGTTTCGGCTTGCCGAGTTGGGAATTGGCTGTATCTATCATACTCCCATCCATGGAACCTGCCGCCAAATCGACGAATGCCAGCAGTGGACCGTCCTGTTCTTTGCCGTTGGCTGCAAGGTCACTATGGCACAGGTAGAGGCGATCGCCCACCCGCGAGCACAGATCAACCAGTAGCTGCTGCAATCGCTCTGATTCAGACTGCCATACCAAGGCACTGGGACTGGCGGTGCCTTGACGTAGAAAGATAGGGGCTTGCCACAGGGTTTGCAGGCCACCATCTTGCCAGCGAGGGCTGCTAGCGTCTAGCCAAAAATGCCAACGATGGGCTTGCTGTGTGCTGCGATACTGAAATGTCGTTGCCAATAGAACCCCTTGGGGTGGGGGGTGCAAGGGGGGCGGATCAGCCGTTACGGTGCCCCGTCGCAGCAGGCGAATCCATTCCTCCAGCCGCTGCTCAGGGGGGGTCAGGGTATGCAGGTGCTCGCAGACCTGCCAGTAGTCCGCGGCGCTCTCTAGGAGTGACCGTAGGGCAGCCAATTCGGTTGCCGGTAAATTTTGTGGCCAGAGGTAGCGCTGAATGGCGGCATCCATCACAGCTGTGGGGGGCTGGGTTGTCGGTAGGCTACTGAGCCACGTGCGAAAGGTTTCGTAGGCAGTGCTGGCTCGATGCCCCAAGCGATCCCAGCGACTATAGTGGCTAGCGGCTAAGAGTTTGAGGGGGCGTGGCTGCAAACAATGGGCGGCTAACAGACCTGCCCGCACCGCATCAATCTCATGGTTTTTGGCGTGGAACACCTCCAATAGTTCGGCGATCGCTCCCGCTGAGCACTCCAGACTGATCCCCGGATAGACCAACATCAGCACTGTTAAGAGGGCACGCACGTAGGGTGATTGAATTAACGGCCGTTGATCGTTGAGAACAACGACGGGAATCCCCTGCTGGCCTAGCTCCGTGGTGAGGACATAGCGGGCAATGGTATCGATCCCCGGACCAAGGATGGCAATCTCCTGCGGCATGACCTGCTGGCTGCGCACTGCCTGGGTCACTGTCGCGCAGATTTGGCTGAGTAACTGCATGCGGGAGGTGGTTTGCAGCGTTACAATTTGCGGCGGCAACTGTGGCTGTGGGGTTGTCAGGAGTTCGGCAACACGAATCCTAGGGTCGCCAACACCGAGGATTGTTTGCTGGGGGGGCGGCAGTTCCTCCACCGTCGCCCTTGCCTTCAAGGCCAAAAACGCATCGGGATCCGCCCCAAGCCCTAGGCGCACTCCACCAGTGGGTTGGTGGCTCAGAACCATGGTGACCGCCTGTCTGGGAATATCTGGCGGGACAGGGATCTCAGGAGGAATGCCACTGGCCAGCAGCCCCAATAGATCAGCAACAAGGGCAGGGTAGTTGTGGATGTTATCGGCCACAATGCCACGAAACCGCCGCCGCAGCGAAAGTTGATAGTCTTGCTGCCGCAGGAGTACCCGGCCAAATAAATCCGCGATGATGCCATAGGTCAGCAGGCTATGTTGGGTACACCAATGTCGCCACCGACTCAGCACCGCCACAATGGCCGCCATCGTTTCTGGGGCAACGGCCACCCCGTGATCGGCCATGACGGTGGAAATCTCTGGCAGATCCATACCCGCAAAGGCCGCTAACTGGAAAATATCCAGCAAATGGCGCACGGCGCGATCGCGATTGTTACTGAGTGCGGCAAAGGTGTTTTGCTCTAAGTCTGAGTGCCACAGTGCCTTCGCCCAAAGAAGTTCCAGTTCCGTTGCCAACCGTAGGGGTGGACGGGCTGCCACTGCGTTGAGCTTGACTAACAGGGGCCAAAACAGCATCACCTCATCCTGCATAAAGCCAAGCGGTGTCGTGATATAGGGAAAGTAACCGGCACCGAGTTTGCGCTCAATTTGGGTGCTGAGATGGTCTCGTCCTTCGCCAGTATCGGCTAACAGCAGGAGCGATCGCTCACAGGAAATGTAGGGCGGACATTTTGGCTGCTCTGGGATCTGCTGCGCCTGTAGCCATTCGGCAATGTAGCCAACGAGGGTGTGGGTTTTACCACTGCGGCTGCCGCCACTAATCCACCGCAACACGTAAGACGACACTCACTAAAATTAAGTTGGTACGATCCTACTACATAGCTTTTGCATAGCTTTGTACATGGCGTGTTGAACAACTGCCGAGAGGAACAATGTCCAGTAACCCCCTTGCCCGCCTTGGACAATGGATTAAGCGTGCAGAACAGTGGTACCTAACAACTCCGGAGCGGGCACTGCAAGAAGCCTACGAGGCTGCTCTCAGCATTCGTAAAATTGAGCTCGAACACTTCGATGGGCAACCCATTAGTCCGCTCAATTTGCCCCTTGGGGAAGTCTCCAACTACTTTGAAACAGAGCTAAAACAACGTTTGAAAACCATTCGGATGCGGATGACAGAATTCCGCGCCAGCCGTCAGTTTTTGCCCCTGTCCCCCAGCCCTGAGCGTCGCCCAGTTTCTGGTGTAGAGCGCAATGGTTCAGCAGCAACCTACACGGTTACAGCCACCGCCAGCGAGGATACCCCAGAACCAACCGTCTATGAAAAACTACGAGTGATTGATGCCACTCTTAACCGCTATCGCCGACAGCGGGAACGAGAACTGAATGCCCTTGCCCGTCCCAGCCTTAGTCACCAAGACCCTGACCAACGACAGCGATCGGCAGCGCTAGATCGTGTCGAGGATGATTCACTGTATTTATCGGAATATATTAATGATGATTTAACCGACGACTCTAAGCTTGACAGCAGTAGCTTTATTCCCCGCTCAATTTTACGAACCGCCGATCGTTTTCGTCGTGAACTCAACTCTGATGAAACCACTGAAACCGAAGTTGTGCGGGATTTTCGCACGTCAAAATTACGAACTCGCTTAGCTGTTCGATTTCTATTACTTCTCATCATTTTGCCCTTGCTGACACAGCAAATTTCTAAAGCACTAATTGTTAGCCCCCTCGTGAATCACTTTAAGGCAGTGGGGCAAATTGAGCGCATTATTAACTCTCAACTTGAAGATAATATTCTTGATGAACTAGCACGATTTGAAAACAAGATTCGTTTTGAAAGTCTTGTTGGTAATGTAGCGGTTTCATCCGCAGAGATTCAGGCTCGTATTCGGGAGAAAGCCATTGAGCTATCGACAGAGTACCAAAAAGAACTTATTGAACCCCTAAAAAATATTCTGTCCGATGCGCTGGGTTTTTCAGTGTTCTTAACGCTGGTGTTTACAGGACAGCGGCAACTGGCTATTGTTAAAGCCTTTTTAGATGAGGTTGTCTATGGTCTGAGTGATAGTGCCAAAGCCTTTGTGATTATTTTATTTACTGATGTTTTTGTCGGTTTTCACTCCCCCCATGGCTGGGAGGTTTTAGTGAATAACACTCTTGAACATTTTGGCTTTCCCCGTAATGAGGATTTTATCAATATGTTCATTGCCACTTTTCCGGTTATGCTCGATACTGTCTTTAAGTATTGGATTTTCCGATACTTGAATCAGATTTCACCGTCCGCAGTAGCGACCTATAAGAATATGAATGAGTAAAGGCATTGACACCCCAAAGTGAGTTGACAACAACCGCAATGGAACTAAACGCCATGCAAGCGGCTGCCACCGCTGGTGTCAAGCTCAGCCCCCACAAGGGGAGCAAGGCACCAGCTGCAACGGGTAACCCCACCAGATTGTAGGCTACCGCCCAGAGCAAATTTTGTTGAATTTTAGCAAAGGTGGCATGGCTCAGGGACAACACCTTTAGGAGATCGCCAAGCTGGTTACGGACAAGAATCACATCCGCTGCGTCAATGGCGACCTCTGTGCCACTGGCTAAGCTAATGCCAACGGCGGCGGTGGTGAGGGCAGGGGCATCATTCAGGCCATCCCCCACCATGGCAACGGTTTCTCCCGCTGCTTGCCATGCCTCAATTAAGGCTAACTTCTCATGGGGTTGCAGATCGGTGTGAATGGCATCTGCTGGCAGGTTCAAGGGGGCCAGTAACGGCTGGGTGGCATGTGCGGTATCCCCTGTCAGGACGTGCACGGCGAAACCTTGGTTTTTTAGGGCTTTTACGGTTTCGATGGCATCGCTGCGCAGGCGATCGCGAAAGGTGCACACAGCAACCAACTGGCGATCGCAGGCTAAGGCAACGTGGGTTGTGCTTGGGTGGGCATTACGGCAGTCAATTCCTTGGCGCTCGAGCCATGCTAAGCGCCCGGCTTGGTAGTAGTGCTCGCCAATCCAACCGCAGACCCCTAGCCCCAACTCAGTGGTGAGATCGGTTACGGCTAGTAGCTCAGCGCAACCATGGGCGCGCTGAATGGCACGGGCAAGGGGATGGGAACTCTCTTGCTCTAGGCTAGCAAGCACCGTGAGCACCTCCTCTTCCTCAAGGGAACCGTAGCGGGTCACAGCCTCTAGCTCGAGTTGACCGCTGGTTAGGGTGCCCGTTTTATCGAAGACAATGGTGGTCAGGTGTTGGCTACGCTCAAGGACATCGCCCCCCCGGATAACCACACCGTTGGCCGCCGCGCGACTGGTGCCCACCAAGAGGGCAATGGGGGTGGCTAACCCCAAGGCGCAAGGACAGGCAATGACTAACACACTCAAGGCCAGTTTCAAGGGTAACAGTGGTGTTGTGAGATTTGGCCAAAAATGGGGCGCGATCGCCCACCAAAACAGCCCTGTAGCAGCAGCCAAGGCCAAAACCCCATAGCCAAAATAGCCCGCAACCCTATCGGCCACTCTCTGGACAGGAGCCTTGCGGTTTTGAGCCTGTAGTACCAACTCTAAAATTTGACCAAGAAAGGCGGCTTGCCCACACCGCTCGACCCGAATCGTCACGGCGGCAGCTTGATTACGACTGCCCGCCAAAACTGTTGCGCCTAGTCCCTTGAGGACAGGTGTGGCTTCCCCGGTGAGCATGGACTCATCCACTAAGGTTTCGCCCGCCACAATTGTGCCATCCGCAGGAAAGGTGTCCCCTGCGGCCACCCAGAGCCAGTCTCCCACCTGAATTTGGCTGACTGGAATGGGCCACGGTTTCCGGCACTCTAAACTGGGCAGCCATGTGGCTTCAAGGGGCTGCAATGCCAGAAGCGATCGCAATCCCTGCTGCGCCCGTTGCCGCACCCCCTGCTCTAGGGTGCGCCCCAAGAGGATAAACCCCAAGATCATCACCGGCTCATCAAAAAAACAGTCCCACCCCAATTGCGGCCATAGCCACGCCACCGTACTCGTACCATAGGCAGCCAACGCCCCCAAGGCCACAAGGGTATTCATATTCGGGCGACCGTGCCACAGCCCCTTGATCCCTTCTCGGACAATATCGCGCCCTGGCAGCAGCAACGCTAGGGTAGCCAACCCCCAATGCCACACCATCGTTTCCAACATCGGCCAGTGGCCGGGCAACAGGTGAATACCATGGCCGAGGCTAGAGAGAATCAACAGCCCAATCGCCAAGGCGGCGAGAGGTTTACCGTCTGAAGGGGGTGGCAGTTGCAGCGGTGCATTCGGTGCCACCAGTGCGGCTTGAAACGTCCCCTGATTGATGTGCTGAACAATTGCGTCTGGACTTGTCAGGCTTGACCCGTAGGTAACAATGGCCGTGCCCGTCACTAAATTGACCGCCGCCGCAGTGACTCCGGGCAACTGCTCTAACTGTCGCTCTAGGGAGCGCACACAGCCTGCGCAACGCAAGCCAGACACCCGCAGCAGCACCGTTGCCGAGGTGGCATCCGATCCATTCAACGTCGAGAGTGGGGACACGCTGTATAACCTCCCAAACAACACCGTGGCAGATCGATACCTCCCATACCCTGCGCCCCCTTGCTATTGTGGCACTCTTGCAGCCGCAGGGTATGATAAGGACTGGCTGAAGCTCGAAGCATTGCACACCACGGTGAATCAACTACTGGATATTATGGTGGCCACACCGCCGTGGCTGGTGGGAATTCTCCTCAACACAGCCTTAGCGGGCCTTGGCCTCTTGAGCCGCCAAACCTTGCTCACCCTTGCCGGACTGCTTCATGCATGGCTACTGGGGGTGCTGATCTGGGGCACCCTTGGCTGGCGAGGGTATCTGGTGGTTATAGTTTACTTTTTAGTGGGTTCAGCGGTGACGCGGGTTGGCATGGCGCAAAAACAAGCGGCGGGCATTGCTGAAAAACGGCAGGGTGCCCGGGGACCAGAGAATGTGTGGGGGTCAGCCTTGACGGGGGCAGTGTGTGCCCTGTTGATCCCGCTACTGCCAAAGGGGCACGACTTATTACTCGTGGCCTTTGTTGCCAGCTTTAGTACTAAACTCTTCGATACCTGTGCCAGTGAAGTGGGGAAAGCCTACGGTCAGCGGACGTTTTTGATTACAACCCTGCAACCCGTGCCGCGGGGGACAGAGGGGGCTGTCAGTCTAGAGGGAACGCTGGCGGGATTCCTAGGGGCGGCGCTCATTGCTGGGCTGGGGTGGGAGCTGGGATTAATGGCGGCGATCGCGGTGCCGATCTGCATATTGGCGGCCTTTCTTGCGAATCTTGTGGAAAGCGTCGTTGGGGCAACCCTCCAAGAGCGTTATACTTGGCTGAGTAACGAGGTAGTGAATGGTATTAATACCACCACAGGCGCACTACTGGCGGTGCTTATGCTGACCGTTACTGCCCCACTGTTGGAGCTGACCTAGGATAATTAGTGTTGGGAACCCGTTCAGCAATCAGAATGTTTTTTAGTGTTGTTATTCCTACCTACAATCGGCGATCGCTGTTGGCCAAGGCACTACAAGCTCTTGAGCAGCAAACTTACAATACTGAACTGCTAGAGGGCTATGAAATTATTGTCGTCGATGATGGCTCAACAGATGACACCCTTTCGTGGCTAGAGGCCAACCAAAAAGACTTGCCCCATGTGCGCTGGTTCACGAAAGAGAATACAGGCCCGGCCGCTGCCCGTAACCTTGGGGTCGAAAAGGCAACGGGAGACATTATCCTTTTTGTTGATAGTGACCTCATTGCCACGCCCCACTTTCTCCAAGGCCATGCCGAAGCACTACACCGCGCCTACACTCAGTACGGCGACGACAAAGTATTTACCTACGGCCACTGCATTGAAACCTGTAACCTAGAAGACCCAACCCGCACCCCAGCTAAAATCACCGATTTTTCAGCGGCATTCTTTGATACCAAAAATGTGGCGATCGCCAAGCACCTGCTGTTCGAGGTCGGCCTCTTTGACACAGACTTCAAAGGGTATGGGTGGCATGATCTAGAACTTGGGCTGCGGCTCAAAAATATTGGTGTTCGCTTAGCTAAAGCCCCCCAAGCCATCGGTTACCATGTTCATCCGCCCTTTACCCTAGAGCAATTGCCCTACTTGGTCAGCAAAGCCATTCAGCGCGGAAAAACCGGTGCCCTTTTTTATAAAAAGCATCCCACCTTTGCCGTGCGACTGATGGTGCAACGCACGGTTTTCCATTGGTGGCTTTGGGGGATCTTGTCCTTGTGGGGGCAGCTAAACGAAAAAACGATGGCACCCTTCTTGCAGTGGCTGATCGAGCGGGGATACTCCGAACTGGCGCTACAGTGCTGTAGTGTGTTTTTGAACTGGTACATTGTCCAAGGGGTACGCCAAAGCAGCATTGCCGAACCGGAACTCCTTGGCGGACAATAGAGATCCGAAGTTCCAGAGCACCGTTCATTGCACTGCTCATGCTGGCACTCTCTCCAGAGCTAAGGTCACGGTTGGCAACCCCCCTACAAATTGGCACGGTTACCCTCAACAGTCGTGTATTTCAGTCTCCCCTTGCTGGGGTTACCGATTTAGTGTTTCGGCGGTTGGTGCGGCGGTATGCGCCAGACTCAATGATGTACACCGAAATGGTGAGTGCCTCTGGCCTGCACTACCTGAAAACGCTGCCCCGCATCATGGAAGTGGATGCCAACGAGCACCCCATCAGTATTCAACTGTTTGACTGTCGCCCCGATTTTTTGGCGGAAGCAGCCATCAAGGCGGTGGCGGAAGGGGCAGACACCGTGGACATCAACATGGGCTGTCCAGTCAATAAAATTACAAAGAATGGCGGAGGTTCCTCCCTGTTGCGAGATGTTCCCACCGCAGCGGCGATCGTGCGCACCGTATCGGCGGCAGTTTCCGTGCCGGTGACGGTGAAAACCCGCCTAGGCTGGAGTGATCAGGAGATTAACATTCTTGACTTTGCCAAGGCTATGGAAGATGCAGGAGCCGCCATGATCACCATTCATGCCCGTACCCGTGCCCAAGGCTTCAATGGTGCTGCGCGCTGGGAGTGGATTGGCCGCGTTAAACAGCATCTGCGAATTCCGGTCATTGCCAATGGTGATATTTTCTCGGTAGAGGCAGCGGTACAGTGCCTTGAGCAAACCGGTGCCGACGGGGTGATGTGCTCCCGGGGGACGATGGGGTATCCCTTCTTGGTGGGGGAAATTGATCATTTTTTGAAAACTGGCCAACAGCGGCCCGCCCCTACAGTGATCGAGCGACTCCAATGCGCCCGAGATCACCTTATTGCCCTGTGGGAGTACAACGGCGAGCGGGGGATTCGCCAAGCCCGTAAGCATTTGACATGGTATGCCAAGGGGTTTGCGGCGGCGGCAGAACTGCGGAGTCAACTCTGCCGCATTGAAACCGTGGCAGGGGGGCTGGCACTGTTGGATGAGGCCATTGAGCGGCTTAGGAATTTGGCTGCTGCCCCTTAGATTTGATTGAGATTTGATTGAGTAAGGTCTGCCAGTTAACCCCTGCTTTTAAGGCCGCGAGGAAGCCAATGGCTTCGGCGTAGGACTGGCAGGGAATGGTGTCCAGACCCAAGCCCTCTGCAGTGACCGCCAATGTGGTTGTATTATTGGCAATGCTGAGAATCGGGGTGCCCTGCCGTGCCAAGGCGAGCAGGCCGCGGCCACCGAGGGCAGTGGCTGGCGAAATCACCGCATCAACGGCAGTTTGCCATAGCGTATCAGCCTCAGGCTGAAGGGTATAGCGGGGGGCACGGCTGAGTCCAACGAGAACAGAGGGCAAAAAGGTATAGCCAATTTCTTCGGCAAGGGCGCGGGGATGAACACTGTCATCTAGGGGCAAGGGTTGTAGTGCTGGGGCATGGGCGGCAGGCACCTGTAGGTGTTGTACGACCAAATGGCTGATGACGGCTTCTGCCCCTGCGAGGGGATCGACCCCATGGCCGCTGCGGTAGTTGTGGAGGGCAGCACTACCCAGATCGTCAGGAAAACGGCTGACAATGGCGATCGCCTCGGCGTTGGCCTCTTGGACTAGGCGTTCCGCCGCCTGCAGCAGGCTCCCAGGTTCTTGGAGGGTTCCCCACGTAGCGCCTGACGCAGCGGTTTGTAAGCAGACCCCCAGCGGTCTATCGGTAGTGATGCTCTCTGTCAGGGTTAAGCCTAGGGTCGCTTGGCAGGCTGCCGCTGCTTGAAGATGGCGGAGTTTTAGATCTGGCTCTAGGGCAGCATCCAAAACTAAACCAATGCGGTTGGGGCGCGGCGATCGCAACCCCCACTCCCCCGCTGCAAACTGATCTAAGGCATAGCCCTCAACGTACCAAACATTGGCCAACGGCCAGTACAGCATGGCGCCGTTGAGCACGTTGGGATGGGTAATCAGGCGATCGCACACCTGAGCCATGGCGCGAACCACCGGAATCGCATCTCCGGCATAGCCACCAATGGCTGCACCAATTCCCGTCGGAATTAGCAAAACCGCTGTGAGCACCCTAGCGACTAGCTTGAGCCGGCAGAGGAGCAGGTTGCACAGACACCGTCAAGGTTTGGCCACGGCGGCGAATTTCCATATCCATCGTGCGACCAATGCCGGTGTTTTCCACCATTTGCTGCACTTGATCCGCCTTGGCAATCGTCTGGCCGTTAATACGCTTAATCACATCCCCCGCTTGCAGGCCAGAGCGAGCCGCTGGGGAGTTGGGCAACACCTGAAAAATTAACACCCCTGAGCTTTCCTGAACCCGCACCGGACTGTTGGGGGTTGTGTTCAGCCGTTGCTGCACCTCTGGGGTTAAGTTCGTCATACGAATGCCCAAGAAGGGATGATCCACGCGCCCATTGGCAATGAGTTGGTTGGCAATGCGCTGGGCAGTTGCGATGGGAATGGCAAACCCTAAGCCCTGAGCACCCCCAATAATAGCGGTGTTGATGCCAATGACTTCCCCGCGCTGGTTGAGGAGCGGCCCACCGGAGTTGCCGGGGTTAATGGCCGCATCGGTTTGGATAAAGCCAACCCGCTTGTCGGGCACTCCCACATCGCCGCTAGAACGCCCCGTGGCACTGATAATCCCTGCGGTAACCGTGTTATCTAGCCCCAAGGGATTGCCAATGGCGATCGCCCACTCTCCCGGGCGCAGAGTATCAGAATTTCCCAAACGCACCACGGGGAGATTGGTGGCATTCACCTTGACCACCGCCACATCCGTCAGGCGATCTTGGCCAATTACTTGCCCGTCGTAGGTGCGGCCATCCTTGAGGGTGACGCGGACACGGTTAGCACCGTCAATGACGTGGGCATTGGTGAGGATTACCCCATCGCTACTGATAATAAAACCAGACCCTAGACCTCGCTCTTCGCGCGATCGCGGTGGCATCATTGGCCCAAAAAACTCTTGAAAAAAGGGATCATTAAATATGGGGGGGACACTGCTTTGCACTGTGCGCGACGCATCAATTCGCACCACCGCTGGCCCCACCTGCTCGACCGCGCGGGMAATAAAGTTAATATCGTTTCCCGCCGGCAGCGGGGCTGGTAGCTGGGCAAGGGTGGGAGACTCTAGAGACGTTCCCAAGGGCATAAACTGAGTCGCAAACATTGTTGCTGCTGCACCCAGTGCCATTAATGACAAGTAGGTGACAGACTTTCCAAGCTGTTGACGCGCCGTCATAGGTTACTGCCCTTCAATCGATAACTGTTTTTCGTTATAGACGCAGCAGGTTATGCAACAGTTCCCCAACTACCATTTCAGGAGATTAAACTTCTCCATATCGACGGTGTCGCGGTTGCGATAGATAGCCAAAATAATGGCCAAGCCTACCGCTGCCTCCGCTGCCGCCACGGTAATCACAAAGATTGCAAACACTTGACCCCTAATTTGCTGGCCATCAAGATAGTTGGCAAAGCCGATGAGGTTCAGGTTAACAGCATTGAGCAACAGTTCAATCGACATCAGCACCCGTACGGCATTACGGCTGGTGACCAGACCGTAGATACCAATACAAAAGAGGAGTGCTGCCAAAATTAAGATATAGGTTAACTGCATACTAAATCCCTTACTTTTCAGACAGAGCTACTGGTTCCCGAGGGCGTTCCGGCAATTCCAAGGGGGGGACGACCTCTTCCCCAAAGATCGGCTCTGGCTCTAGCACCAACTCGCGCCGTGCCAGCACAACTGCACCAATTAACGCCATCAAGAGCAACACCGACGCTAGCTCAAAGGGCAGCAAGAAGTCGCTGAAGAAGTGCTGGCCAATGGTTGTAATGCTGTCACTGGTGGGGGGCAAGTCGCTAATTTGCCAGGGGGTTTGCAAAATCGTCTTAGTTAACAGCGCAAAGACCCCTAGAGCCACAACTGCTGCTCCCCCCTGCCGCAGCCATCGCCCGGCTACGGGTGTGTACTCTTCCCGCTTGTTCACTAGCATGATCGCAAACAAAATCAGAACATTCACGGCGCCAACGTAAATTAAAATCTGCGCCGCCGACACAAAATCGGCGTTCATGAGAATGTATAAGCCGGAAATGCTGATGAACACACCAGCGAGCAAAAACGCAGAATAAACAACATTCGATAGGAGAACAACCCCCAAAGCGGCTACAATCACCGCACCAGAGAGGGCAAAGAAGGTTATTGTTTGGGTCAGGGTGGCTAAGTCCACAGCAGCGGCTCCTAGTTCTCAGTTGATTCATTGGCAGCGGCGATCGCTGTCTCGCTCGCCCGCTGTGCACCTGCGGGCAGATCGTGCCCCGAGAGCACACCCGCAGGTAAGTAGGCAAATTCACGGATTGGGGTCACCATTGGGTCATCAGTGACTTTATAGGGAATCCGCCCCATGGCCACACTGTCGTAGTTCAACTCGTGGCGATCGTAGGTGGCCAGTTCGTACTCTTCCGTAACCGATAGGCAGTTTGTGGGGCAGTATTCAACACAGTTCGCACAGAAGATACATACCCCAAAGTCAATACTGTAGTGCTTGAGTTCTTTCTTTTTAATTTCCTTGTTAAAGACCCAATCCACCACAGGCAGGTTAATAGGGCACACCCGCACACACACTTCGCAGGCAATACACTTGTCAAACTCAAAGTGAATGCGTCCTCGGAAGCGCTCTGACGGAATGAGCTTTTCGTAGGGATACTGCACAGTCACTGGTCGGCGGCGCATATGGTCAAAGGTGACCGATAATCCCTGACCAATGTATTTGGCTGACTGTACGGCTTCTTTGGCGTAGTTGCTAATTTTGTTGAGGAATTTCATGGTTGTACCTCATCGCAGAAGGTAAACGACTAACCGCCAAAGGCGACGGGAAAGGCTAACTTGAGGCCAGCGGTGAGCAAAAGGTTGACAAGGCCAACGGGCAAGAGGAATTTCCATCCCAAATCCAAGAGTTGGTCAATGCGAACCCGGGGCACCGTCCAGCGCAGGAGAATGGCCAGAAAGATGAAGAAATAAGCTTTCACGAGGGTCATTGTAATACCGAGAACCGCAAAGGCAATCTGAAGAAAGGGGTTTGTTTCCGGCACGCCAAGGGCATCGGCAATAAAGTGCAGTGGAATGGGGAAGTCCCAACCGCCAAAGTACAGGACACTGACCAGTAGGGCGGACAGCACCAGATTGACGTAGGCTCCGAGGTAAAACAGAGCAAACTTCATCCCCGGATACTCGGTTTGATACCCGGCTACTAGCTCTTCTTCCGCTTCTGGCAAGTCAAACGGTAAGCGCTCGCACTCTGCCAAGGCGGCAATCCAAAAAATGAGAAAGCCAATCGGCTGCCGCCAAACATTCCAACTGAGAATGCCATACTCGGACTGCTGCTGGACAATTTCAAGGGTACCCAAGCCGTTGGACATCATGGCAACCGCCAGTACCGCTAGGGCGAGGGGGATTTCATAGCTAATGGACTGCGCTGCTGCCCGTAGCCCCCCCAGCAGTGAATACTTATTGTTGGAGGCGTAGCCAGACATCAGTAAGCCAATCGGGGCAATGCTGGAGAGGGCAATCCAGAGGAACACCCCCATCGCCAAATTGGAGATCAGCAGGTTTTGGCCAAAGGGGACAATGATATAGGACAAAAAGACGGGAATCACTACCACCGCTGGCCCAAGGGTGAACAGCCACGGGTCACTGTTAGCGGGTAAAATATCTTCCTTAAATAGAAGTTTTAGACCATCCGCCAGAGGGGCTAAAATCCCCAACGGCCCAATGTATTCCGGCCCAATGCGCTGCTGCACTGCGGCTGAAATTTTCCGCTCTAGCCAGACCGCGACTAATACCCCCACGGTGGCCACCACAAGCATAATGAGCATTGGCAAGGGGAGCCAGAGTAGTTTGGCCAGATCGTGATTGAGCCCCAAGGTTTCAAGAGCAGTAATAAACTGCCCCTGTAAGTCAATACCGGATTCCATAGCGATGAGCCGCACCCTACCTACAGACACGCTCTTCAGTATAAGGGTTTTATTTCCGTTGCGAAGATAGATCTGCGGCAAATTTTTATCACCATAAGTATTACTGATTTTTATAGTTTGCTGCCTCTAGCGGTCGCTGCTGAGATTCCACTAGGATTGAGGAAAGGTCAATGAGGACAAAAACACACCGTGGCGATCGCAATCCAACATGCCGTCATCTGTACCCCTGAGGGGGAACTGCGTCAACAAGAGGTGCGCCTAGAGGGCGATCGCATCGTGGAGGTGGCGGATAGGGTCACGGTTACCGCCGAGGATACGGTGATTGATGCGACGGGGTTAACCCTCCTACCGGGCGTCATTGACCCACAGGTGCATTTTCGTGAACCGGGTCTTGAGCACAAAGAGGATTTGTTTACGGCCAGTTGTGCCTGTGCGAAGGGGGGGGTCACCTCGTTTCTGGAGATGCCGAATACCCGTCCACTCACGATTGACCAGACCAGCTTAGACGATAAGTTAGCGCGGGCGGCGGCCAAGTCAGTCGTCAACTATGGTTTTTTTATTGGTGCCACCAAAGACAATCTTGCTGTTCTCAACAGCGTGAAGCCGGTCTGCGGCATTAAGATTTTCATGGGGTCAATGCACGGCCCCCTCTTGGTGGATGAAGAGCCGATTTTGGATCGCATCTTTAGCGAGGGCGATCGCCTCATTGCGGTTCATGCCGAGGATCAAGGCCGCATTCAGGCACGCCGTCAAGAGTTTGCTGGCATCACTGATGTGGCGGTTCACTCGCAAATCCAAGACGATATTGCCGCCCTCAACGCCACCCAGTTGGCCGTTAAGCTATCGCGCAAGTACCAGCGTCGTCTGCACATTCTCCACCTGTCAACGGGGATTGAAGTGGATTTTCTGCGGGAGAATAAACCCCCGTGGGTAACGACGGAAGTAACGCCCCAGCACCTCCTGCTGACGACCGCTGCCTACGAGACCATTGGCTCCCTTGCCCAAATGAACCCCCCCTTGCGCACAGAACTAGACAACCAGAAGCTTTGGCAGGGGTTGCTTGATGGTGTGATTGACTTTATTGCGACGGATCATGCCCCCCATACCCTCACGGAAAAAGCCCAGCCCTACCCCCAAAGCCCCTCCGGTATGCCGGGGGTGGAAACCTCACTGCCGCTGATGCTCACCCAAGCCATGGCTGGGCGCTGCAGTGTTCCCCAAGTGGTGCGCTGGATGGCAACCGCCCCCGCCGCCGCTTACCAAATTCCCCGCAAAGGCCAGATCGTGCCTGGGTACGATGCCGATCTGGTGTTAGTGGATTTGCAGACCTATCGTCCTGTGCTGCGGGAGGAGTTGCTGACAAAGTGCGGTTGGAGTCCCTTTGAGGGGTGGTCCCTCACGGGTTGGCCGGTTGTTACCTTTGTCAACGGCGAAATTGTGTTTCGCCAAGGTAAGGTCAATACCGCTGTGCGGGGGCGAGCGCTGACCTTTGGGCAATAAACAATTGCACCGCTAAAACAGTTTTCCGAGGGATATTATGGCTATCTCTGCACCCAGTTCCTTTTGGCCGCCAGTGGTGGGCGATCGCGCCGCCTTTATTGCCCCCAATGCCACCCTCGTTGGCGATGTCCGCCTAGGGGCAGGCTGTAGCCTCTGGTATGGGGCAGTTGTGCGGGGGGATGTGGAATATATCGAGGTAGGTGAGCACACCAACCTTCAGGATGGTGCCATCCTCCACGGAGATCCGGGGCAACCCACAATTTTAGGAGACTATGTAACGGTAGGGCATCGGGCGGTGATTCACGGTGCCACCATTGAATCGGGCTGCCTGATCGGCATTGGGGCAGTGGTGCTCAACGGCGTGCGAGTGGGCAGCGGCAGTATTGTAGGTGCGGGGGCCGTCGTCAGTAAAGATGTGCCGCCGCGATCGCTGGTGGTCGGTGTTCCCGCCAAAGTAGTGCGAGAGATCAGTGAAACAGAGGCAGCGGAGCTGATTAGCCATGCCCAAAAGTATGAGCAATTGGCCTATGTTCACAGTGGCCGAGGGACGAACCTTGGTTTTTATGCCTGATTTTGCATCACTTTCGGGGATCCGTAATAGAGTAGCAAGGCAGTTCATCTGCTAAAATTCTGAAGGATTTTGTCGTAAGAGTTCAGCCAATGACTCGTGCACGGATTGCTGTGGATGCCATGGGGGGTGACTATGCCCCCGATGAGATCGTTGCCGGTGCCCTCAGAGCTAGTGAAGAATTAGATGCCGATATTTTTCTTGTCGGTGACCCTACTCAAATCCAGAATTACCTCGATCAGCACGCCCCCAGCGCCAAGCCCCAAATCGTGGCGGCCACGGATGTGGTGGATATGGACGAAGAACCCTTAGTGGCCCTCAAGCGCAAACCCAATGCCTCGATTAACGTGGCGATGGACTTAGTGAAATCAGGCCGTGCAGATGCGGTGGTTTCAGCGGGTCACTCGGGGGCAGCGATGGCAGCGGCGCTGCTGCGGCTAGGACGACTCCCCGGTATCGATCGCCCCGCCATTGGTGCTGTGCTACCTACTCTGATTGCCGGTAAGTCAGTCTTGGTGCTAGACGTTGGTGCCAATGTGGACTGCCGCCCCAAATATCTAGAGCAGTTTGCGGTGATGGGTTCCATCTATAGCAAGTATGTGCTGGATGTTGATGACCCCAAGGTCGGTCTGCTGAATATTGGTGAAGAAGACTGCAAAGGGAATGATGTTGCCCTCAGAGCGCACCAACTGCTGCGCCAAAATGACCAGATTTCCTTTTTAGGGAATGCCGAAGGCCGCGACATCATGTCTGGTCAGTTTGATGTGGTGGTTTGTGATGGCTTTGTGGGAAATGTGTTGCTGAAATTTGCCGAGTCCCTTGGGGGGGTACTGGTGCAAATTCTGCGGGAGGAACTGCCCCGAGGCTGGCGGGGACAACTGGGGACGGCGCTGCTGCGCCCTAATTTGCGGCAAATTAAGCAGCGGATTGATCATGCCGAGCATGGCGGGGGGCTGCTGCTAGGGGTGGATGGCATCTGCATCATTAGCCATGGCAGCTCCCAAGCCCCTTCAATGTTTAATGCAATTCGCCTTGCTAAAGAGGCGGTGGATCATCGAGTTTCAGAGCGGATTCAAGCCTGCTACCAACACACAGTTACCATTGAGGATCGCGCTTAGTGGGTGTTCGATTTACTGGGGTAGGCGCCGCAACCCCAACCCAAACCCTAACAAACGCGCACCTCAGTGCCTTGGTGGAGACCTCTGACGAATGGATTCGCACCCGTACCGGAATTACGCAACGGCTGATTGCTGCACCGGATCAGCGCCTTGTGGATTTGGCTGCCGAGGCGGCGATGTCCGCCCTAGCTATGGCAAACCTAGACCCCACCGCCGTGGATTTAGTGGTTTTAGCCACATCAACCCCCGATGATCTGTTTGGCACGGCGTGTTTAGTGCAAACTCGCATTGGCGCTACGAATGCCGTGGCCTTTGACCTCACCGCTGCGTGTTCAGGGTTTATCTTTGGGCTGGTCACTGCCGCTCAGTACCTACAAACCCGGACTTACCGCAATGCGATTGTGATTGGGGCAGATATTCTCTCGCGTTGGGTGGACTGGCAGGATCGTCGCACCTGCATTCTCTTTGGCGATGGAGCAGGGGCAATGGTGCTACAAGCCAGTGACGTGGATCAGCTCCTGAGTTTTGAGCTACGCAGTGATGGTCGCCTCAACGAGCATTTAACCCTTAGCTTTCAGGGCAACGCCCAGCCCCTCTGTGATGCGGTGGCGATCGCCCAAGGGAGCTTTGCCCCCATTGCCATGAATGGTCGCGAAGTCTATCGCTTTGCTGTTACCCAAGTGCCGGAAGTTATTGAAAAAGCCTTGCACCGCGCCCACCTCAGTGCTGACGACATTGACTGGTTGGTGTTGCACCAAGCCAATCAGCGCATTTTAGATGCCGTTGCCGATCGCCTCGGTGTGCCCGCCCACAAAGTCATTAGCAATGTCAGCCAGTGCGGGAATACCTCCGCGGCCTCCATTCCCATTGCCTTAACCACTCCCCTACAGCAACGGCAGATCGAACGCGGCGACCTTATTGCCACAGCTGGTTTTGGCGCAGGATTGACGTGGGGAGCGGCGCTGTTCCGCTGGGGGTAAACGCACGGGTCATACGCTCCCACAATAACAATCTGGAGTATTGATGCTTAAGCGTCTCTCATACATCCTCATTGGAATTGGCAGTTGGCCGCCCCTGTTCATCAAAATAAAGCTCGATCTCTTGGCCATTCCCTTCCACTTCTACTTCATAGAAAGTGCCTAGAGGTGTTAGCTCAATTTCATACTTCGTGATGGTGTAATTGGGATATTGCTGCCTCACCGTTTGCAATACGGCTTGGGGAAATTGGACTTCTTGAACCTCATATTCCGTCTCCAGCCACTCTCCAGATGACGAATACTCCACTTCATATTCCAGTCCATCTTGAACAAATACCGCTTCATACCCATAAGGCATTAGCTCCCATTTCGGAGATACATTTGGGTAGGTTGTATTGAATGCCCGTAAAACAGCGCTGGGAACTGACGCCTCCGAACCAGATCCGTCACAGCTTGCAATGCCAAGGCATAGAATTGCCATAAGGAGTTTAGAGGATATGCTACTAACAGAAAGTTGCATGGCTTGTTCTAGGGTGGCTTTACTATGCTCTATCTAAACCCATGATTCCCTCTTTGCTCATGGAAATTACTATCAAAGTACGCTGAGGCTGAAGAATAATTTGAAGACCCATCTCATCTGGCAATGCTCCGGACAGTGCCTGCTATGCCTTGATAAGACGAGAATCACTCCATTATTTCAATCATGAAGCGATTGCTCGTGGGATCTAGTTGATAGACATCGCTGAACAATCCCTTGGTTTTAGCCATTGCTGCCTTAGTGACGCTTGTGGCCGCTGTAGCGCTCAAACACGATAGCGTTCAGCCAGCAGCTGATCCACCTGCTCTCGCGTTAGAGGCCGTGAAAAGTAATAGCCTTGGGCATAGTCACACCCCAATTCCCGCAGGCGAATGACCTGATAGGCATGCTCAACCCCCTCGGCAACCACCTCCAAATCTAGCCCCTTCGCCAAACTTAGAATCGCATCAATGACCGAGTGCTGTTGGTTGGTCTCGGTAATTAACTTCACAAACGAACGATCCACCTTGAGACTGTCAATGGGTAAGTTAGTGAGATAGCTGAGGGACGAGTACCCCGTGCCAAAATCATCCATGCTCAGTTTGAGGCCATGAGCCTTGAGGGCGAGCAAAATGTCCCGCACCTGCTCAGGTTTATCCATACCCACGCTTTCTGTAATCTCTAGGTGGAGAGACTCAGGGGGCACTTGGGTCTGCTCAAGCGCCGCTAGCACCTGTTCTACAAGGCTAGGATGCATGAGTTGGCGATTGGAAAGATTCACATTGACACAGAAAGAGTGTTGGGGATACTGCTCTTGCCAGCGTTGCAGATCACGACAGACTCGCCACAATACCCAATCCCCAATCGGTACAATTAAGCTCGTTTCTTCAGCCAAAGGGATAAACCGCTCGGGGCTGAGTAACCCTTCGGTGGGATGCTGCCAGCGAATCAAGGCTTCAAAGCCGTAGAGATGATTATCCTTAAGACAGTAAATGGGCTGATAGTGTAGTGTAAACTCGTCTCTTTCTAGGGCTTGCTGCAGTCCCACCTCTAACGACAGGCGATCGCGCGCCATTAGATGCATCTCTTCACTAAAAACTTGGTAGCAACTTCCCCCCGCCAGCTTGGCACGATACATGGCAATATCGGCATTGCGCAAATAATTTTCGGCCTTTTCAACGTTGGGAGTACGGGTGGCCACCCCAATACTGACCCGTAGCATAATCCGTTCCTCTTTGAGGATAAAAGGAGTGTTCAGTTCACAATGAATGCGATCGCACACCCCCAAGGCATCGTTATTGCCATTAATATCATCCAGCAAAATGACAAATTCATCGCCACCAATGCGGGCAACTGTATCATCCGGACGCACGATGCGCTGAAGGCGCTGTCCAAGTTCAATTAAAATGACATCCCCACAACTGTGCCCCAAACTATCGTTAATGACCTTAAAGCGGTCAATATCAATAAATAAAATGGCAAATTTATAGTCAGGACGGCGACGACCATGCCGTACTGCCTGCTCAATGCGATCAAACAGCAACGTCCGGTTTGCTAGCCCCGTTAAGGAATCGTGGAGGGCATCGTGAAGTAACTGCGCCTCTGCTAAGCGATGTTCCGTTAAATCGGTTAACGAGCCAGCCACCCGATAGGCTTTGCCGTAGGCATCCCGCAAGACTAACCCCCGCGCCAACGCCCAGCGATAGGAACCATTGCGATGCTGAATGCGAAACTCTTGGTGGAAATGTGGAGTTTGGCCGCGCACATGTAAGGTTAAATTTAACTTCACCCGCTCTGCATCCTGAGGGTGGATAAGCCGTAGCCAGTCATCAATGTGATTCCCAATTTCGTGGTCTTGATACCCGAGCAGGGCTTTCCAGCGTGAGGAGTAGAACGTTTCATCGGTGATGAGGTTCCAGTCCCACACGCCATCATTCATGCCCCGAGTGAGCAACGCATAGCGATCGCTGGTTTCTAGCAGTGCCGATTGGGTGAGCTTTGCGTCGGTAACGTTATATCCACAAACCAAGCCCTCACCATTGGGAAAACGCACAAACGCCCAGATCATCTCTAATACTTGGCCATAGGCAGAATGACAGGGAATCTCTTGCCAACCAAGGGGGGGATGGAGCATCCAGTAGCGGAATTGGCGTTGGGTTTCGGGGTCAGGGAAACACTGACTCAACAAATCGCGTGAGAGTAAATCTCCTATATCCCACCCCAAATGGGTTGTTACCTCTTGATTAATCGAAAGAACTTGACCTTCATTTCCGTAAAAGATCATTAATAGAGGTAGCCGCGCAAGAATTGGCCGCATTAGCTCGTAAGGGTCTGCGCCCGCTGGACAGTCGAATCCATAGCCTTGACGGCTAACCATGTCCTTCAGATCAAATGTGGGATACAAAAAAAATTTATCACTTTCCATAGTACTATCCTAGCTTATTGGCGCATCCCAGCATGAGGTAAACACATGGCGATAGCAGGGCAAAATTGGCTAAAAGTAGCAACCACAGTTCCTCAATTCCCAGCCTTAAAACGCTGACCATAGCGTACACCTTGTTTTTTGAGACATCAACGGAACCTACAAGTTCTCAGGTTTTAATTGATAATTTTATAGGTGAATTTTGGTAATTTTATAGTTGAATTGTAAACTGCAATTTACGCTTTCTTTGTAGTTGACTATACTAAAGACTACTAATTTAGGTTTTTCTTAATTATTTAGGCATTGATGAATGGAGCTATGAATCAAAAGTTAACAATTATTTTTTGAAACTTCAAATAATAAATTGGTAAAACAATACACTATCTTAACATCTCTACGGATTTAGAATCGCACAATGTTTTCCGGTGCAGCTCCGCTAATTCATATCTATATTATGCAATGCCAATTTATCTTTATTTGATCTGAACAATGTATTTTTGTATAAAAAATCAAGGAGCATATAAAGAACTCAAATCCTTGTCCATTGCACCAATGACGTGTTGGCCTGTGGCTTACTAAAGTGATATCGATCTGCAAACCCAATCAATCTCGCAAAGATTGCTCAAGTTGGTCAACACTCGTGGGTCAAAGCCATAACGGCAAATACTCTTGGCTCTACGCCTATGCGTTTTGATTGTCAATGGCTTCATCTCATGCCGCCGTGCCCCGGTGAAGATAATCCAGCACAGGGTGACTGAGAGTTATGCTAGGAGTTTGCTCAGCTGTTCTCCATCGGTTAGATGAGCTGATTCTAGGCAGAACCCACGGGTTTTGAAGATACCGAATCAGGTTTCAATTGACCAGCGTTTGGCATAATCAGTAATGGTAGATTTAGGGAACCTTAACACCGCAATATCGACCCAGTGTCCCCATTAGCCTCGTTTGTGACGCAAAATCTTAGTTTGACTCACAGCTCAAGCGGAAGAATGGTTGCAAGTGTTTGTAATGGGAATCAGTTTTAGCCTTGCCGCTAAAGCCTGTTGCGAAGTCTTCATCCGCAATAGGGCAATGAGGAGGGCAGCAGCACAGCTTAATCTTGCTCCATGCCAAGCTCAATGGGGACGCAACGTATCTCGAAGTAGAGTAACCTGATCCATTAGGAATCCCCCGATCGCCATGGATCGAGGGAGACTGCCTAAGAGATATAAAGAACTAATTGCGATTAAGTCTCAGCAATTGGATTGAGAATATTTTCTAATTGCTTGAAGTTAAACCCCATGGCTCGCAGGGCATGCCATAAATGCCCTTGAAGGAAGAAAAAGGCGAGGAAAAAGTGAGCATTGGCGAGCCACGCCCGCGGTGTATGTTGACCGAGGGGGAGTTGGATGGTGTCGGCAAAGTAAGGCGCAATCCCTAATTTCACTTCAAGGGGTGGGCCATAGAACTCCACCGGATAAGCGAGGGTATTGACGGCGCAGAAGTAGGCGGCAACAAAACCAGCCAGCGCAATTCCTCCCAAGGAGTAGGAGAGGATGGCTTCAGCAGAGAAAATCAGGACTTTCCGTGCCCAGTTCAGCGGTGGTACAACGATATGCCAAATACCACCCCCAATCAGGAGGACTGCCACGTAAATATGCCCACCGACGAGGTCTTCAAGATTATTGATGCTAGCAAAGTGGGTCTGATAACCGTAGATCACAAATGGGTCTAAGGTGGGCTGAGTTACAAGGCGCACTTCGTGGAGGTTGGCATCGTAAAGCCCTCCCCAGACGGTGGCTTTAAGCACCAGTAACAGCGCCCCCAAGCCCAAAAAGAGCAGGTGGTGCCCAAGGATGAGACCCAATTGTTTCGGATCATCCCAGCGAAAATGAAAGAGTCGTGCCCGACCCTTGGCGGTGCTGAGATCTTGAGGGGCACGAAAGGTATGAAACAGAGCCCCAGCGGCCAACACGGCTGAAGCAATGAGGTGAACTGCACCAATAACAAAGTAGGGATAGGTGTCAACCACTTGACCGCCGTCGCCAATCCCAAATCCAAGGGTGGCAAGATGGGGTAGTAAAATCAGCCCTTGTTCTCCCATGGGGACATCGGGTTGATACTGAGAAATTTCATAAAGGGTGAAAGCTCCTGCCCAGAAGACCGTCAGGGCGGCTTGAGCAACATGGGCAGCAATAAACAGGCCGGAAAGACCAACAAAGCGTGAATTACCGGCCCACCAGTCGTACTTGACGTTGGCTTGACCGTAGGTTTGTAGCCCTGCACTGCTAGCAGGCGGTGTATTCACCGTGGCTACGGGGTCGCTGGCGATCGCCATAGAGTCCTCCTAGAAACAAATAGTCTGGACAATTGAGGGATTGTTGTTGATTGCTTATGTCAACAATCACCGGAATCAGTCTAGCGCATCTAATGAGAAAAAATCTCAACTAAGACTCAACAAAGTGTAAAGATATGTAACAAGGTCTAAGCAGTATTGCGTGGTGTAGTGGTTGTCTTTGGCGTTGCATAATTTAGAATTCCTCAAACACAACCAGTCAGACCCTTGCCCCAGGCGTTCCCCCATACCTAGGACTCTCAGGGTTTGGCACTTGGCTGAACTGGATTGACCCCTGCACTTGCAAGTCTGAACTTTGCAAATTTTATCAATATATTGTTGCAAAAATTAATAACAGCAGTTATACTTGTGCCTGAAAAACAGGTGATAGAATGAGTGGGTGTAAAAATTAGAGTGATCCATAATATTTTTACTCTTACCAAATGTGGGGTATTAAAAATTTCAGACAACTTAAGGTAACGTCTTTTTTGTCTTTTATTTTTACTGAAGTGTCTATGGGTTTAGTTCCCCAATCCCACGTAACTACCCTCGGTATTGATACCTATTGAATTGCCAATTTGTTGTTAGCCATGTTTATGTCCTCATATTCCGAGTCTATTACTTTAAGTATTGACTAATATTTTGCAATAATTTTCTATATTTTTTAATCATTGGCTTTTAATTTTTTGCTATTGTAGTGAGTTAGTGTTTTTACGACCTGACTAAAGTATGGAGAACTGATTATGATCTATGCAAGCTGTTCAAGTTGTATTAATTTTATTGTCAGATTGCCGGCTCAATTTCCAACAGATATGAGACAGGAAACTAGTCTTGTTGATCGTCTGATTCCTGATGATCTGGGGCTGCTTTTAAGCCAATTGATTGGCGCGATCGCCCTTTTAATTTTAGGCTGGCTGATTGCAACCTTAGTCGCAACGGGGGTTAAACAACTGCTGAATCGCACTGGTCTTGATAATCGCCTAACAGAGTGGGTGAGTGGCGAAGCACACGAGAGGCCTACCATTCCAATTGAAGTGTGGATCAGCAGGATTACCTTTTGGGTGATCATGCTCTTGGCAATTATTGCTGCTCTCAATGCCCTCAATCTCACCGAAGTTTCTCGCCCTCTCAATAAGTTCTTAGAAGAAGTTACGGGATTTTTACCTCGGATTGGTGCCGCTATTGGCCTTAGCATTTTGGCTTGGATCATTGCTACCATTGTTAAAACTATTGTGATTCGTCTGGCTGAGTCCCTAAACCTAGATCAAAAGCTAACAGAAACAACAACTACAGCGGCAACTCCTCCAGAGAACGTCTTTAAGCTCAGCCGTACTCTAGGTAACGTGCTCTATTGGTTTGTCTTTTTATTTTTCTTGCCAACTATTTTAGGCGTTTTGAATCTAGAAGGTCCGCTTGCACCCATCCAGAACTTGCTAGATGAATTGCTCTCTGCGTTGCCTAAGGTTCTCAAGGCAATCATCATTGCAGGTGTGGGTTGGTTGATTGCTCGGGTTGTCAAAGGTTTAGTGACTAATCTTTTAGCCGCTGCTGGTGCTGATCGCTTGGTGCGCCGCCTCCCCCTCCAAGGAAGTCAGTATTCCATTTCGGGACTCTTAGGAATTGTGGCCTATGTTTTGATTTTAATTCCAACTGCGATTGCAGCTTTGGAAGCCTTAGAAATTCGGGCAATTACAGTTCCAGCAGTCAATATGCTGAATCAAATTTTGGCTGCGGTGCCCCAGATCTTTGCCGCTATCGTAATTTTGATTATTGCCTTTCTTGTGGGTCAATTTGTTCAATCTCTCGTCACTAACTTTTTAACAAGCCTAGGATTTGACAATGTTTTTCAGTGGTTGGGGTTACCCATCGCTGTTGCAGGGTCAGCTGGGTCTGAGGCAGCTCCCGACACGCCAGAGAGTTCGGCTACGGTGACCTATACCCCCTCCCAATTTGTTGGGGTGGTAGCCTTGGTTGGCATCATGCTCTTTGCGGCTGTAGCAGCCACTAATGTACTTGGCTTTGTCGAGCTGACACAGATTGTAACTGATCTGATGCGTATGTTGGGGCAGGTCATTGCTGGGTTAGTGGTTTTTGCGATTGGCCTCTATTTTGCTAATCTTGCCTTTAATGTGATTCGGCACACCGGCGGACGTAGTGGCCTCATTCTTGCCCAAGCTGCACGCATCTCCATCATTATTTTGGTGGCAGCGATGTCTTTACAACAGATGGGAATTGCGCCAAATATTATTAACCTAGCCTTTGGTTTGTTGATGGGTTCCATAGCAGTCGCTATTGCCATTGCGTTTGGTTTTGGTGGCCGGGAATTGGCTGCTGAAAAGTTACGCCATTGGCTTGAGGTTTTTCAGCAAAGGGATCCGTCTAACTAAGTCTGAAAACGCCGTACTGCCTAACTTGGTTTGACTTCAATGAACCCTATCAGAACGTGCCGTGCCAAGTGAGCGTACGAGCTAAAAAAAGGGCGGCTAATGATTCAGTGTGACTAGATGTGGTCGTTTGTCGGGTGTTGCTGAATGTAGTTATGAATTGCCCTCATCCCCAATCCTTCTCCCCAAGGAGACGGGAGCTAAGAGTCTTGTTCCCTCTCCTTCAGGAAAGGTCTAGGGTGAGGGCGGCAAAAGACTCAAACCTGAAAGTCATACGTCTATTCAGCAACGCCGTTTGTCAGTCACAACGGCAACAAGCAATTGAGCGGTTCATCTGCAGATTGTTTCAGCGAGTGTCGCATTAAAGTACTTCACTATGTACTTCACTATAACGATACTGAGGTGGGGCAGCTATAATGGCCTCAGTCGTGACATACTGCCGAACTCATGCTAGCGCATAGAGTGCGGGGCTTCTCGGCGGGTTGTAGCTAACGAGCCTTTGCCAATGATTACCACGCCCTTTGAACGTGAAACGTTAGGTAAAAACACTCAGCAACTTGTAGATCAACTATTGGAGATTGGGCTTGCCCTCTCAGCCACAGAATCCTTAGACGAGTTATTGCATTTGATTCTTACGAAAAGCCGTGAGATAACCTTCAGTGATGCGGGCACTATTTTTCTGGTGAAGGCAGAGGCAGAGCCAGCGGTCTTAGAATTCAAGGCGGCACAAAATGACAGTGTAGTCCTCCCTGACCATGTCCAGCAGTACACCGTTCCTCTGACAGCCCAAAGCTTGGTGGGCTATGCCGCCCTGAAGGCAGAGTCGCTGAATATTGCTGATGTGTATGCCCTGTCAGGCAGTGAAACCTACCAGTTTAATCGTTTTTTTGATGAGTCCTTTAACTACCGCACCTGTTCGGTTCTGGTGGTGCCGATGCAGAATATCAGTGGCCAAGTGATTGGGGTTTTGCAGCTCATTAATCGTAAACGCCAGCAGAACGCTATTTTAACCCCTGCGACTGCCCGAGACCTCACTCAGCCTTACAGCCCATGGGAAGAACATATTGTCCGGGCACTGGCCAGTCAAGCTGCGGTGATTATTGAGCGCAACCATCTTCTTAAAAGTATTGAACAGTTATTTGAAGGCTTTGTGACTGCCTCAGTACAGGCAATTGAAGCCCGAGATCCAACGACAGCAGGCCATTCAGAGCGCGTAGCAGCACTAACCGTGCGCCTAGCAGAAATCACAAATGCAACCACCCACGGGGTCTTTCGGGAGTGCTATTTTAGCGATCGCCAACTTCAGGAAATTCGCTACGCTGCGCTACTCCACGATTTTGGCAAGATAGGCGTTCCCGAAGCGATCCTCAATAAACAAAAGAAAATTTTTCCAGAACACCTTGAAGTCATGCGGCAGCGATTTGCCTTGGTTCGCCGCACCTTGGAAATGGAAACAGCTCAAGCAAAGGTGAACTATCTGATCTCGCATCCTCACACGCCCCACAGCGGCGAGCATCCCTGTGATCACTGTGCATTTTTCCGGCACCTCGACAGCGAATTACAGCAGCGCCTGCACCTCCTAGAATCTTACTGGCATACCCTCGAACAGGCCAATGAACCGCGAGTGCTTGACGAGGAACCCCTTGCCCGCCTTCAGGACATGACCCAGTTCTACTACAAGGGGATTGATGGCCAGCTGTACCCCCTGATTACGGCCTCGGAACTTGAACAATTACTGGTGCGCCGTGGCAGCTTGACCCAAGCGGAGCGACAGATGATTGAGTCTCACGTCACCCATACCTATGAGTTTTTGTCACGCATTCCTTGGACCCAGCACCTCAAAAACGTGCCAATTATTGCCTATGGCCACCATGAACGGCTCGATGGCGGCGGCTATCCGCGGGGAATTGGAGCAGCAGAC
Organism: Synechococcus sp. PCC 6716; assembly: GCF_022570815.1. Lineage (NCBI taxonomy): Bacteria > Bacillati > Cyanobacteriota > Cyanophyceae > Synechococcales > Synechococcaceae > Synechococcus > Synechococcus sp. PCC 6716. The sequence goes on along the minus strand of NZ_JAKLTU010000007.1, from coordinate 20,724 downwards.
ATTCCGTTACAAACCCAAATGTTGGCGATCGCCGATATCTATGATGCCCTCACCGCTAGCGATCGCCCCTACAAAAAAAGCTTACCCGTTGAAACCGCTTTAAGCATTTTGCGTCAAGAAGCCGACGAGTTCAAAATTAATGCCGACCTAGTAGAACTCTTTACCCAACAGCAGGTGTTTCGTGTTTTGGGGCATGAGGCTTAGGCTCCTGCGCAGATCAAAAAAGCACCCCACAGGGTTGTAGGGTGCCGCTAACAGTGTCGTGAGATTCCTAGATCCTCTATTTATCTCAGTATTGCTGAATGTGGCTATGAGTTTCCCTCATCCCCAACCCGTCTCCTTGGGGAGAAGGGAGCTAAGAGTCTTGTTCCCTCTCCTTTGCGAGAGGGCTAGGGTGAGGGCGACAAAAGACTCAAACCCGAACATCATACGTCTATTCAGCAACGCCTTTATCTCTATTTATTGGGCTGAGGAGTCAGCCGCAAATAAGGCTTAACAGTATTGAAGCCCTTGGGAAATTTTTCCTTGGCTTCTTCATCGTTGATTGAGGGCACAATCACACACTCCTGCCCGTCTTGCCAATTCACTGGGGTTGCCACACTGTAATTGTCGGTGAGTTGCAGTGAGTCAATCACCCGCAGAATTTCAGCAAAGTTGCGGCCAGTACTCGCGGGATAGGTGAGGGTTAAGCGCAGTTTTTTCTGGGGATCAATGATAAAAACGGTGCGCACCGTTAAGTTGTTGAGGGAGTTAGGATGGATCATGTCGTACAGCTCGGAGACTTTTTTATCTTCGTCTGCCAAGATCGGGTAATCAACCTTAACGTTATTGACCTCTTCAATATCCTTGATCCAACCCAAGTGAGATTCAACACTATCAACGCTCAGGGCAAGCGTTTTCACATTGCGTTTCTCAAACTCTGAGCGCAACCGTGCCACCTCACCCAGTTCCGTCGTACAGACGGGGGTGTAATCTGCAGGGTGCGAAAACAAAACAACCCAGCTATCACCCGCCCAATCGTAGAAGTTAATCTCCCCCATTGAGGAGGCTTGAGTAAAGTTCGGTACGACATCCCCAAGTTTTAGGCTCATAGGTTGTTGCTCCTAGGTTATGAATGTATCACTAGCTACGACTCCTATCTTGCCACAAACTCTCCTTTACCGCTCGGAATATGGAAGAAAAGATACAATCCGACACTGTTGTATAGGGTTGTATAGGGTTATGGGATTGCTAGACGGAGCAGAGGTGGCGCTGCGGATGCTGTAGGCGTTGTAACGCAGCAAACAAATCCGCCGTCAACTGTTGTGCCGATAATTTCGGTTGATCTAGGGGATAGTTTGCCGTGGTTAAAGGGGCGCCAATGACTACGTTGACGTGGCTACTCCAGCGAGGATAGGGCTGGCTGTAGGTCAGCAAAATGGGGACAATGGTCACAGCAGTGCATCGCTGAGCGGCTTGGAACGCTAGACGAGCCAGACCGGGCTTGAGGGGCTGAATCTGAGGGGTACGGAAAATATTGCCCTCTGGGAAAACAACGAGTGCCTGCCCTTGCAACAAGAGTTCAACCCCAGTGCGTAGTGCGCTGACGGCTGGCGCTTGGGTATTCACTGGAAAACCACCGCATTGGCCAATGACCCAGCCTTGGAGCCCAAGCATCTCATCGTGAGACACCATAAAGTATAAATCTCGCCCCATTACCCGTCGCCCAGCAACATAGGGAACAATCAAGGCATCCCAACGAGAACGATGGGTCGGGGCTAAGATAACCGGCCCAGATCGAGGGATATGGTGTTGTCCGTCCACGTCAATAGCGCGAAAGTAGCGTTGCAAGACTAAATCACCCGCCACCCAATACATCAGGGGGGTCAAAATGGGTGAAATGTGAGGCTGAGGGGGATGGAACACGTTAAACATTGACACAGCCAGTGAACAGAATCATAGAAAACTGCTGAGGCAGGTGGGTTTCAAGGAACGAGCTGGCGAGGGTGGCACGCCCTCGCCTTGAGTAAAGATAAAGACCTAGGGCGATCGCCCCGGTAATCATCGCCATAGCCTACCAGTTCGCAAATTGTCAGGGCGGGGTTAATTGCGGGCAATACTCAGCACCCAAGTCCCGATGTAGCGCATCAACGGAATATCCCCCGGTGAGCCAATGCGGGCGTTGAAGTAGTACATCCCGCCATTGTTAGGGTTGCGCACATTGTTGAGAATGACTTGAACCGTTGTACCGGCAGGAATAACTTCCGCAGGCACAATATCAATGACTCGGTTATCGCGATCAAGAGACACCTCGGCAAGTTCAATTTTTTTGCCGGGATCGCGGCGAAACTGGAAAAAGTTATTACTGCGATTGCCGCCAATCCTAACTTCAATACCGCTGGGATCGATGATGCCACTGTAGTAATCGGGGTAGGTGATATTGATGCGGTTGATGGCAACCTTTTGCTGCCCAAGGCGTAGCCAGTAGCGATCGCCCATAAACCCCGGTGTGCCATTCTCCAGATGGTACTGCAATTGCTGCCGTCCGCTCGGCCCGTCGCCCCAGGTAAAGGTAAACCCTTGGTTCACTTGGGCATGGACAAGGGCAGGCATGGCAACGCTAACTGCACAACTGAGCAGCACTAACGCCGGAAGGAAACGCCGCATAGTAACCATAAAACACCCTCAAGGAGGTACAACACACCACAGATGCTCCAATGCTTAGACGGGGAGGATTCGCTGAACGTTCCCCTAGACCACTGCATGGAAACAAGCAAGTTCCAGATGCAGCCGCACGACTCTGTGATCTTTTGTATCCTAGCGACAAATCATCACAATTGTTGACATCCTTCCCGCCGCAAGCAGCGGGAATTCCTAAGCCTCACGACTTAGGTTTCTGCTTCTTTCCATTGCTGGCGTTTCGCAGTTGCCCTTTAGACGTATGCCTATCAGGTCTTACACCCGCTCCACAGACAGTCACCGTGTGTCCCACGGCCAAAATGTTTCGCGCCGCATTCACCTCGCGGTCATGGTGTGCCCCACACTCAGGACACTCCCATTCCCGGATACTCAACGGCAACCGCCCAACAATGTGACCACACGTTCCACAGCGTTTAGAACTGGGAAACCAGCGGTCAATCTGCACCAGTGTTTGACCGTACCACTGGGCTTTGTACGCCAACTGCCGCACCAGTTCACCCCAGCCAGCATCACTGATGGCACGGGCACGTGTGCGGTTTTTGACCATATTCTTCACCGCCAACGACTCAACGGCAATCGTTTGGTTCATGCGCTTCACGCACGCTACGCGAACACGAATCAGCCGCGTCGTCAACTTGTGCAAATGATCATTTCTAGCGTTAGAAATGCGTTGGTGGACTCTAGCTACCTTCCGTCTGGCTTTCTCTCGATTGCGAGACCCTTGCTGTTTGCGACTCAAATCCTTCTGAGCCTGACGGAGCCGCTTGTAATGGCGGTTAAAGTGCTTAGGATTGGCAACCTTTTCACCCGTACTCAGGGTAACAAGGCTGTTAATCCCAGCATCCAGTCCAACTGATTGTTGAACAGGCTGAAGGCTCAAGTCTCTGGGGTCGTCAAACCGGATGCTGATGTACCACTGTCCAGCAGGGGTCAGCCGAATGGTCACTGTGGATGGCTCAACACCCTCTGGCAATTGTCTAGACCATCTAATATTCAATGGTTCTGAACACTTTGCCAGAAATATCTTGCCATCTTTTCACTTAAACGCAGACTTGGTAAACGTTGCACTACCCCCATTCCGTTTCTTTTTGAAGTTGGGGTAGCTTGCCCGACCGGCAAAGAAGTTATCGTAGGCAGCTTGCAGATGCCTCAAGCTTTGCTGAAGGGGAACAGAACTCACCTCATTGAGAAATTGGAGGTCATCTTGCGTTTTCCATGCGGTAAGGAGGGCAGAGGTTTGAAGATAGTCAATCCTCTCCTGACGTTCACGCCACGCTTCCGTTCGTGTCGCCAAAGCTCGGTTATAGACCAACCGGACACAACCTACTGTTTTCCGCAGCAGGGATTCCTGTTCGGCAGTTGGGTAGAAGCGGTCGTTAAACGCTTTTTCCATGCGTTACATCGTACCGTGTATTTGCGCAGGCTCTAAGCAGGGTTATTGGTTCGCTATCCATCCCCGCCGCAAGCGGACAGTTTTTTTCGCTCATACTCGATAAAGAAAGGTTAATTTTTTGTCAAAGGTTTTTAGGTGCTTTGCGGTTGGACTAACTGAGCAAAGAAGCCACCGCGACTGCTGACGGCGGTAGAGGCATTCTTATCAGCTAGTTGCACTGCCACAATATCGGTGGTGAGCACGGTGAGTTTTTTGCCAACTTGGCGATCGCAGGTCAGCTCTAGCACCGTGGGCGTACCGCTGGCCATGGCCTGACAAACGGTCTGATACAGTGCTTCCGCAGCAGTTGTGTCTTTGCGTTCAACGCCAACGGGCATGGGGACATGGCGCAGAATTAAATCAATCGTGTACATAGCAGTCCAAATAACTGGCTAATTCTACTGTAGAACGCTCTGGAAACTTAGATCACAGACGGCTGGTGGCTGGCATAGTGAGCCATTGACGGTGGAGCGATCGCAACAGGGCAACATCGACAAAGGTGGTCCAGCCTACTTCGCCCTTCAGTACGCGGAAGGGGTAGTCTGGCTCTCCGAGACAGTCCAACACAAGGGCAGCGGCACGAAAATCGTGATCCTTGGTGTAGTCGGTGATGGTAATGATGGTGGCCAGATCGCTCGCCGCCGCTGCTTGGATACCGTTGGCAGAGTCTTCAAAGGCAAGGCACTCTTGGGGAGACAAGCGCATGTGCTCTAGGGCATACAAATAAATATCCGGTGCGGGTTTTTTGGCGGGTACCATATCCCCAGCCGCAATAAGTTCAAACCACTCTACGCCATCGCTCGCAAGGGCATTTTGCAGCAGAGCTGTGACGTTGGCGGGGGTGGTGGTGGTGGCGATCGCCAGCCGTAATCCCGCTTCACGGGCTTCGGTCAGTAATCGTTTCACTCCCGGCCTTAGGGGAATCGCGCCCTGAGCAAGTAGCTCGGTATAGTAGCGGGTCTTGGCTTTATGGAGATCGGCAATCAGGGCATCAAGATTTTGGGGGCGCGGCCAATCGGGGCGAAAACGATCCAGGTAGTACTTCATCCGCTCCTTGCCGCCAGCAACCGTTAGCAGTTGGCCGTAGAGGGGGATATCCCACTCCCAGTCAAGCCCAGCAGCGGCAAAGGCTTTGTTAAAGGCAAGGCGGTGACCATCCCGCTCGGTATCTGCCAAGGTACCATCAACATCAAAAATTAAGGCTTTGAGATCCGTCATGATTCCCTGCTAGAGAAACGACTGCAGCTTTAGCAGCCGTGCCCGCACGGCCTGTAGGTTACCCACGGGTTCACGGAAATGCCACGTCTCCTCTGGGCCTAAACCATAGACCTGAACAGAGACTTGCCCCACGCGCTGCCCTCCCTTGTCAAACAGTTCAAAATCAGCTTGGACAAGGCGAAAACTGTCTTCGCTGTAATTTTTGAGGACACCAACTAAGAAGGGTGCCCCTCCCTCGATGTGCCACTTGTAGTCCGCCAACGTGACAGTTTGACGAGAGGACGCTGTGCCGATTAATGACTGCATTCGCTGCTGCTGCTGCCATTGTCCCATGTGGTAGCTAAAAATCACGAGGAGGCTGACAACGCCAGCGGCGATCGCCACCACCCAAGGGGCTGAGGATGCATAGGTGGGTTGGGATACCAGCGGCGTGGGACGCAGATCAATCACCTCTTCCCAGTCGGATTTGGGCGACCCTTGGATGCGGCCAATAATTTTAATGCGGTCAATGTCGTCGAGGTGAAACTGCCCTAAGCGCGACTTGAGCAAGTCCACTAAGGCCGCATAGTGGGCGATGGTTCCCGGCGGTTTGTTGAGGATGATATTCAGTTGGTTGCGAAACTGATTGACTTGCACAATCACCGAATGCTCGGACAATACCTCTTGCAGTGTTTCGCGAATTTGCTCAACTTGCAGTAGCCCCATGCCCCGAACCCCCACCGTTTGCCTGTGGATGACTGCTAACGCATATGTGCCAGTGTACACAACCTAGCGCGAAGGGGAATCCGTCAATTTACGGGAATTTACAAGAGGACAGGTGGGGCTAGCTATTGCAGCGATCGCAGTGGCCACAGCGGCAGGTTTGGGCTTCTTGGGTAAATCCAAAGGCGCGCAGTAGGAACTGCCAACGACAGCCTTTATACCTAAGAAACTCCTGCATACGGCGGCTTTCAGGATCCTCGCGGTTGGGGGGCACAACACTGGGGGCAATTTGCCGCAGTTGGAAATGAAACGGATCCTGCCACTGGAGTGCCCCCTGTTGGTGGAGCAAGGCAAGGGTCAGCTCCAAATTGGCAACGGTTGATCGCAGCGCATTCAGGTTGCCTTGGCGAGGAAGTTTTGTGGCTTGTGCCATGGCCTGCCGCTGAATGTCTTGGCTCTGGCGCTCGAAAAACTGCCACCGTTGCTGATCGTCGCGATCTAGTCCCCAGCGATCGCTCACCAAGGTCAGTGCCACTGCCGGTTGGCCATCACGACCGGCGCGCCCCACTTCTTGGAGGTATTCACTGAGTTGTAGGGGAGGTTGATAGTGGCAAATCCAGCGCACATCCGGTTTGTTCACCCCCATACCAAAGGCACTGGTGCAGATCACAAAGGGTAGGGTGCCCTGCAGCCAAGCGGTTTCAATGCGGCGACGCTCCGGTGCGGGCAGGCCACCATGGTAAGCGGCGGTGGTATATCCGTGGTGCTGCAACCATGCTGCGAGGGTTTCTGTGTCGCGGCGGGTGCGGGCATAGATCAAACCTGAGGTGCGCCCCTGCTGCTGGACAAAGTGGCGTAAACAGTGGCGGCGGTACCCTCGACTCCAGACGCTGTGTACCCGCAGGTGCAGATTGGGGCGGTAGGGGCTGTGCCGGATCTGCGCTGGCGTGTCTAAGCCCAAAACCTCGATGAGGACGCGCTGGCTGCTGGGATCGGCGGTGGCGGTAAAAGCCGCAAGGCCAATACGGGGGTGCTCGGGTTTGAGGCGGGCAATTTCCGGCCGAACGGTGCCTAAGCGCCGATAGCTTGGGCGAAAGCGATCGCCCCACTGAACTAGGCAATGGGCTTCATCTACAATGAAGCCGTTCAACCGCAGGGTCGGGGCACACAGGCACTGCCACACTGCCGGACTAAAGAGGGACTCCGGCGAAAGATAGAGTAACCGCAGCTGCTGCTGCTCAACCTGCCGTAACACCTGCCGTCGCTGGTAGGTCGATAACTCGCTGTGGTAGGCCGCTGCCTTCAGACCCCGCTGCCGCAGGTCTGCCACTTGGTTTTCCATAAGAGCCAGCAACGGAGAAATCACAAGGGTGATCCCTTCCTGGAGCAATGCTGGGAGCTGAAAGCACAGACTCTTGCCTGCACCAGTCGGCAGCACGACCACCACATCTCGCCGCTCTAGCAGTGCACTGATCACCTCCCCCTGAGGCGATCGCAAAGCGGTGTAGCCCCAGTAGCGTTGTAGTGCTTGGTGGACTTGCGCCAAAGTCACCTCTGACATGAGCGACCTCGCTGAAGTCGTTATTCTTAAATTTATATTTTTTTATGGCGCGCCCCCATTGTGCAGAGATTCCAGCATCAACTCGGTACAATCTAGCCATTGTCATCCTTTGACTGTTGCTGAAAGAACTGGAGCCACGCCATGGTTGCTGTTTACCCCGGAAGCTTTGACCCAATTACCTTCGGTCACCTTGATATTATTGAGCGGGGTACTCGTTTGTTTGCGGAGGTGATCGTGGCGATCGCCCACAATCCCCAAAAGAAAGCTCTTTTTAGTGTTGAGCAACGGATTGCCCAAATTCGTGCCGCAACCGCTCATCTGGTCAATGTGCGGGTCGATACCTTCGATGGCCTGACCGTTGAGTATGCGCGATCGCAACAGGCCAAGGTACTCCTGCGCGGCCTGCGAGTGCTCTCAGATTTCGAGTATGAGTTACAAATGTCTCACACCAACAAAAGCCTATGGCCGGAGATTGAAACCGTGTTCCTCACGACATCAAATGAGTATAGTTTCTTAAGTAGTAGCCTAGTGAAAGAAATTGCCCGATTTGGTGGTAATGTTCGTCATCTTGTTCCAGCAACCGTTGCTAAGGACTTAGAAGAATGCTTTACTCAAACACTGATTACATCTCCACAACCACCGGCATGACAGAGCTACCGGAGAGTGTAACCGGTTCGGCTCCCCTCCTCCTGCTACAGCAGTTGCAACGATTGGAAGAACTCCTGATTCTGGAAGGGACAAAAATCCCCTTCACTGGACGAAAACTCATTGACGAAGAGCAACTCCTCACCCATCTGGCTCAGATTGAGCAGGCAATTCCTGAATCCGTGGCCTTGGCACAGCGCATCCTCAACCAGCGGGATGATCTGCTCAAGCAAGCCCAGCAGCGGGCACAGGAGATCATTCGCCATGCCGAACAACGCGCTGCCCAAATTGCCGATGAACTGCGGATTCGCCAACAGGCGGAATTAGAGGCGCAAAAAATTCGCCAGCAAGTCCAGCAGGAGGTCGAGCTAATGCGACAGCGGGCGATCGAAGAGATGAATTTACTCCGGCAAAATACGGAAAAAGAACTGGCGCATCTACGGCAAATGACCCGCCACGAGTGTCAAGAGCGGCAGCAGGAAGCAGATACCTATGCCGAACGCACCCTAGGGGAAATGGAGCGTCAATTTAAGGAGATGCTGGCCGTGATTCAGAATGGTCGCCAGTACCTCAAACAACATCAGGCCTCGCGATCGTCCTAGGGGCTGCCGCGATCGTAAATTTCAATGTTCCATTGCCCCCGCTCACTGGTTTGATAGGCAACATAGCGGCCATCGCCACTGATGCTTGGGTGCCGACAAATCCCCCGCACAGCTTGGCTTAGAAGCTGAGGCCGCTGGGTCTGGCGATCGTAGACAAAGACATCGGGTCGCCCCCGTTCGGTGGAAATATAAGCAATAAAGCGACCATTGGCACTGAGGCTGGGTTGCTCTTGGCTGGAGTTCGGGCGATTGAGGTTCGGAAGATCCACAAAACGGCGCTCCTGTAAATCGTACAGGTAGAGGTTCCGCTGCCCTTGGCGATCGCTGCCAAAGGCCAAATAGCGCCCATCGGCACTCAGGGAAGGGGCTTCATCCGCAGCGGTACTGTTAAATCCTGCCCCTTGGTTCACCGGTGGCGGCACAAACCCCTGTAGATCCTGACAGCCCATGAGGATGCACAGCAGGCCAAGCCCCAACACACCCTTAGCGAGCCTTGATCGGCTCCAAGGTAAAAAAGGTTTGAAAAATCTCTGCGTCCACTTCATTCATGTGCTGCTGCAAACTATCTAAAAACTCGTGCATGCCTTGGCGAATGATCTCTTCAATGGTGAGGTAGTCCAACTGAGATCGCAAGCGTCCAAGGTGGCGCTCAACGCGGTTATGCCAACTCCCAAGGGGGGTGCCCGTAATTTTGTAGAGGGACTTTTCCACCTGTAAGAGGCAGAAGCGAATTGCCCGCGGAAATTCGGCATCCAAAATCAAAAACTCTGCGACCCCCGCAGGGGTAATGCGGTGTAGGCCACGTTTGCGGTACATTTCGTAGGCACTGGCAGATTTCAGGAGGGCAATCCAACCTAACTCGTCGATGGGGCTGCCAACATCCTCCACTGATGGCAACAGCAGGTAATATTTGACATCTAGAATACGGGAGGTTTTATCGGCACGCTCTAATAGCCGTCCCATTTGGCCAAAATGCCAAGCTTCATTGTGGCTCATGGTACTATCCATCACCCCAGCAAACAGGTGACTGGCCTGTTTCACGCGCTCCAGAAATCTAGCTATCTCCACCTGTTCAGGGGCTTGGGCTGCTTCGCGCACTAGGGTGTAAAAGGCGTTGACCTGTTGCCACATTTCCGAGGAGATAACTTCGCGAATCGAGGTAGCATTTTCCCGCGCCGCTCGAATGCAGGAGACAATGGAGTTAGGGTAGCTGGCATCAAAGGTCAGAAAATGGATGACATTATCAGCGGTAGGGGCGCCGTAGTGCTCCTGAAAAAAGGGTAAGTCGCCGGTAGTCAACACCAGTGGTTCCCACTGTCCGCCTGGGTTCGTTGGCAGGTCGAGGAGCATATTCAGGTTGACATCCACAAACCGGGCAATATTTTCCGCCCGCTCAATGTAGCGGTTGAGCCAATAGACGGCATCGGCAACACGACTTAGCATATACTGACAAGCATCCACTCCGTGCTCACACTCTAGCAAGCTTTGCCGGCCCTGAACATATGCAGCAAACCCGCTTAAACACTCTGCTGGATCGTCTGGGGACGCAGATTCAAGATCAGCTAAAAAACCCGTGGCGGCGTTTGGCTACGTTAGTCATTGCGATCCTCTTTGGCATCTTTTTGGGGTTAGCCATTTCCTCAACGGCGGGGCAAGTGGGCTACTTAGATATTGTTGCCTCTTCTTTAGTGGCGATCGCAGCAGAGGTGATCAGTGCTCTGTTTTATAGCGATCGCTGGAAATTACGCCAAACGCTTTTTGGTGAAGTGTTGAATGCTTTCAAGTTTGGTGTCCTCTACGGGTTATTTTTAGTGGCCTTCCTCTTGGGCAGTTAAGGGAGCAGCTGGTGCCATGATGGAAGGGATGGTTTGGGTATCGCATGTTTGGGTTTAATCGCCGTGGGCGGCCAGCCCAGTCCCTCTCCAGTGGCAATATCACCACTGTGGCGCTGGAAATTTATCGCCACCAAGGTAATCGCTACTTTCTGCTGAGCCTCTTTGCCCATGCATGGTTTTTTCTATTGACGATTGCGGCCATTATCGTTTTGCTGGTGGCGATCGCCCTTGCTGGGTTTACCCTTGCGGCCTTCAACGGTGCTGGGGGATTTTTAATCCTAGTGGGGACTGGTGTTCTCACCGCCCTGCCTATCTATCTGTTTGGCTGGACCCGCTTCATGGCTAGCGGTGCCCTTATTTCCCGGCGGATGTACACGGTGTTAGCAGCCCTTGAGGAGTCAGAAACCGAAGCCCGCGCAGCCATTTTCCCCAAGATGGCGCACTATTTGCTGGCAACCCTCTTGGTTGGCCTGATTTTAGCGGTTGTCTATGCCATTTTGGCGGCGATCGCCTACGTCCTATACCTAGGGATCTGGCCACTCATCCAACTCATTGACACCGACAGCCTGTCCGATGCCGCACGGGGGTTTCTGTTGATGAGCGCTGCCCTTGGTGGGCTGCTGGTATTACTACTTGCCCTCCTAGTCATTTCCTACGTCAGTGCCCGCCTCTCCCTTGTGGATGTTGTCCTTGCCCTAGAGCCGGGCACAACACCAAGGCGATCGCTGCAGCGGAGTTGGCAGTTAACCCAAGGGCAGACATGGCATACCCTCACCGTTTTTTTCATTGCGTCTGTGTTGGTCATTCCCGCCAATATTGTGGCCAGCATTATTAATAGCTTGGTGATTATCCCCATTGCGGGGTTATTTGTGGGGGTATTGTTACTTCCGCTCTGGCAAGGCATTAAAGCGGTCATGTACTGGGATCTGCGAATCCGTAACGAAGGTGCTGCCTTTCAAGTGCGCCCGGAAGCCGCAAACCCCATGCGGTGGCTACGGCGAGTGACCTTACGCACTCCCGAAAGTATTGAACTTGACTTTGCCCTAGCGGGGATTGGCAGTCGTGCCCTTGCTTGGCTCATTGACCAAGTCATTCTCTATAGCGCTCTGGTGCTCTTTTCTCTGCTGGCAGCTTACATCTACATCTATGCCATCTATCCTTGGCTAATTGAGGTTGCCCCCAACAGCGACCAACATCTTGAGGCATGGAGCTTAGGGCTTTACCTTTTGGTGATCTTTGCCCTCTATAACGGCTACTACATCTTTTTTGAATCCTACTGGCAGGGACAAACCCCCGGCAAACGCTATGCGGAAATCCGCGTTGTCCAAGAGAATGGCCGTCCGATTGGTATTAAAGAGGCCACCTTGCGCAGTCTGCTACAGTCCATTGATGTTGCTTTTTTTGGCATAGGAGCGCTCCTTATTGCGTTAACGCGATCAGAAAAACGGCTGGGGGATATGGTGGCAGGCACACTCGTCATTCAGGATGAGCAAGCAACCCGCCTAGCACCACTGGCTCCAGCCGTGAATGCCGAAACAACGGCGTGGGTTGCCTCGTTGCGGCACACTGCCCGCTGGGAACACATGACCCCTGAGCACTATCTAATGCTGCGAAACTTCCTCAATTCTCGAGATCAACTCAGCCCAGTAGGTCGCTACCAAGCGGCTAGTGAACTGCGGCAACACCTAGAACCCTTATTGCTACCATCTGAGAACCCGCTCTCGCTGGATACCAGTCAACTCAGTGCCGAGGCCTTTTTGGAAGCCCTGTACCTTGCCTACCGCCAACAGTACCAATCGTCCTCCCCCTCCTAATCGAGAGAAGCAGAGAAGTCTATGCGTTATCTAATCCCCCTTGGTTGTAGCCTTGCCTTTGTGAGCATAATCCCGCCGGCCATCAGTGTTGCCAGCGAAGTAACTTTACAAGCCGTCGCGCCTACTCCTCAACGCTACGCCCTTATGGGGGTCTCCTTTGAAACCCCCGTGAGTTTTTCAGCACCAACCGCAATGGGGGAAAATGGCGTGGCGGTGGTCTATCCGGCCAACTCAGTGCCCGGTGAGCACGAGCTAATGGTGAGCTTAATTAGCTTGCCTCCCATGAGTGATGTCCTCGGAGGCCTATCGGATCAGGAACTGCGCAGTTGGTTGCGGTTTACTGAAGTGGACGGCCCCCTGTCTGCTGCCCCCGGACGGGTTGAACGCCGCATTTTAGGGCGGCGGGTTCGTGGGGAAGTGTTTTATCATCAAACCCCTCGCCCCCTGCACCAAGAGCTATACCTAATGCGCCTACAGGGAGGGCGACGGTTAGCCATTATTTTTGAAGCGGACGATCACGTGCCGCTGCCAATGATTGAACAGGTCTTTAGCCATGTAGCGGCAACCGCTCAGGAATTAGCGCCGCGATCGCGGGAGTGGAAGCGCAGCTTTGAATGGTGGAAGCGCCGTTCATCAAGTCCCTAGTCTCAAATTGAGAAACTGAGAAATTGAGCGCATTGTCCTTCGCCGAACGGTTCTAGGTTCGCTGGAGGTATAGGCAATGGCGCTGAGCGTGGCTAAGGGGGGTGACAAAGTCCTGCACGTCTAAGAGTTGGCTGTGATAGCGGGGCAGGAGTGCCTTTAAGGTGTTGACTTCAGGAGCTGTCCATTGCCCACGATAAAGGATGAGAATACCCCCCGGACGCAGCCGTGGTAGGCCGTACTGACAGCAACGAGCTAAGTCTCCCACCGCGCGAATCATCGCTAAGTCGTAGGTGAATTGATGCGCTTCGGCGCGCCCCCACTCGGATCTGAGGTTGCTCAACCCTAGCTGCTGTGGTAGCGATTCTAGAAATCTTACCTTTTTTTGGGTGGCCTCCAGTAAGGTAATCTGCCAATCGGGACGGGCGATCGCCACGGGCACCCCCGGAAAGCCGCCGCCGCTGCCAATATCAACCACCCGCTGGATCGAGGCGCCCCACGGAGACGACCTTGGCAGTAGCCACGGGGCAATTCCCCTGAGAGAGTCCCAGAGGTGCTTTTCCCAAAAATCTGTTGCGGTGGTAATACGGGTGAGGTTAATTGACTGATTCGCCCTTAAAACTGCACCATAAAAACGCTGAAACTGTTCCTGTTGGCGATCGCTGGGCTGCCAATGCAGCGTTTCTTGCCACAGCGCAGCATTGAGGGGCAGCAGCAGCGGGTTAGCTGTCGCCATCACCGGCGGGKAGTTCTTTTTTGGCCGTTAGCACCTCCCACGCTGCTTTGAGCCGCTCTTCAAAGTCTTTGACGTGGACAGACACCGTATCAGCATTTGCTTTGAGGTCGGCCATTGCGGCTTCCAGTGCTTTTTGTACATCCGCTGGCAACGCTTTCAACTGGGCTGCTGCAAATCGCTGCAAGGCGGCCATCAGCGCCTTTGCTGCTTCGGTTACCTCTTCGGGGCTAGCAGCAACAGATTCGGACGGTTCAGAGGTTGGTGTTGTATCAACCGTTTCCGTAGAGGTTGGTTCGTCAGACATAAGCGCAATTGCTCCCAAGCAAACATCTACTGGTGAGTATAGCTTGACTTTTCAGATTCTCCCATGGACTTACAGCCAAGCGTATGCCATCCATGGGCGGGGATCGACACATTCGCCATTCACGTAAAGTCCCCAGTGCAAATGGGGGCCGGTGGATGCGCCTGTGTTGCCGACCGTCCCAATCACTTGACCTGCTTCCACCACTTGCCCCTCTTGAACGCGAATGTCATCGAGGTGTAAGTAGATGGTGAGAACACCTTGACCATGATCAATGCCAACGGTATTGCCATGAATTAAAAAGCCCTGGGCTTCTCGACCCACTAGGGCAACCCGCCCGCGCTGCGCAGCTTTGACGGCGGAGCCTCGCGGTCCAGCATAGTCTAACCCCCGATGGAAATAGTCTTGGGCAAACACACCGTTATAGTAGCGGCGGACACCGTAGGGGGTCGTCACCGGACCACTGTTGGGACGAACAAAGGCACCTGTCCAGAGTTTTTCGAGGGTTACTAGGGCTTTGAAGGCATCCACCCGATCAAACTCGGCATCGGTGCCTTGGGAGTCTTTGCCGGGGGGCAGCCAAATCCGCTGCACCGGAAAGGAGCGATTGCCAACCCACAACAGCATATTTCGGGTTTCACCGCCCGCCCGCACAATTAGCGATCGCCGCCCCGGCGGTTGTAGCGGTGTCGTCGGTACAAAGGCACGCCACTGTTGCTGCCCGATAGGAAAGACGGGCATTGGTTTACCGCCGGCCTCTACTGTGGGTTTTTCAGCAGCTGTGACCACAATACTAAAGGTATCCCCTAAAACAGCACGATCAGGACTGACGCTGACGCTGAGGGGAGTGGTGGTTGCAGCCAGCGAGATGAGTGCGGCAGCAGGGACAAACCAAGGCAAGAGGTTCTGGGACATCATAAAAACTCAAGTGCCACGGCACTTCTCCTAGTCACCCAAACGGTCTCTATCTTTGATAGACTTAACAATTGTGCTGGTGTAGCTCAGTTGGCAGAGCAACTGACTTGTAATCAGTAGGTCAGGGGTTCAAGTCCCCTCACCAGCTTCTCTTTAACATTCCTTGCGGGAAGTCCCTAGGTGAAGTCTTCGGAACCTAGGGATGAAAGCAAGGGCAGAATATAGTTATTCAGACGGAGATTCTTGTCGCTTGATGTATTTTTTCAGCACATCAAGTGAATACAAAAAACAGCGTGAGAACTCTTTCTAAGAGAGGGCTGCATTGGACGTTAGGTGAGTGCTAGCATATTAGACATGATAGTAACACGTAGAACTACTTTTCGATTGTATCCTACTAAATCTCAAGAGTCGAAGCTACATTATTGGCGACGACTCCACAAAGATCTGTATAACGCCTGCCTTTATCATAGAAAGACTGAATATCAGCGTTTCGGTAAGTCTATTAGTTACGTATGATCAACAAAATACCCTACCAGATTTTAAGGACTGCTGGCCTGAATACAAGGAATTAGGCGCACAGGCTCTACAAGCAACAGTCAAGCGTGTTGATTATGCCTTCCAGCGATTTCTGGGTGGATTAGGTGGTTATCCAACGTTTAAGCCCGCGCGGCATTATCGTAGATGGACATATCCAGCTACTAGCGGATGGAAAGCCCATACAACAGGCGTTAACGGCTATCTGGAGTTGTCTAATTTAGGATCAATCCAGATGAGGGGGAAGGCCAGAACTTGGGGCACGCCAACAACGTGTACAATCCTCTGGAAACAAGGTAAATGGTACGCCTCAATCACTGTAAATTGTGAGCCGAAGCGAGAAACTAGCACCGGTGCTATCGGCTTAGATTTTGGTATTCACCACGCTATTGCTTGTTCGGATGGAACAATAATCGATAATCCGAAATTCTTAACCAGTAACCAACAGAAGATCAAGCAAGCTTCTAAAAAGCTGAGGCGCAAACGTGCGCCTAACCGCAAAAAGAAGGTTAAAGCATCTGGGTCTATCGGACTTGGTATGCTAATGTAACATGCTATACGAAATCTGAGATATGCAGCTACTTCTAACTGATCTACTAAACCTACCTGGAATTGAGGTTGAAGATTATACCGATGTTGCGGGAGAATTGATTCTTATAGTGGAAGCAAAGACAACCGAGGCGATTTGCCCACGTTGCCAACAAAAAAGTTGTCATTTACACCAGAATCATTGGCATCTAGTGCGAGATTTAATCWTCAGTGGACGAACCGTATTTCTTAAGATCAATCGTCGCCAGTTTAAGTGTCGAACTTGTGGTAAGCCATTCAGTGAAACGCTCGATTTCATCGGCAATCGTCGCAAGCAAACGGATCGATTTGCTCAGTCAATCGTGCAACAGGTTTTGCACAGCAACATTCATCATGTTGCAATTTCAAATGGTCTCACTGATGAAGAAGTATGGTCAATAGTGCAGTATGTCAGTCAAAAAACTCCACATCGATGTGAGTTCAGTAAAACGATTAGGTATAGATGAGATTTCCTTACGTAAAGGACAAGGAGATTACATAGTCGTTTTGGTCGATTTAGAGCGGCGAATTCCCCTTGCCCCTTCTCGAAAGCAGGAAGATGTGAGGCAAGTGCTTGAGACATGGTGAGCAGCAGTACTCAATCAAATTATTGAGGTGAGCATTGACCTGTCTGGAAACTATAAAAGTTTGGTTCATAAACTCCTACCTAATGCTACGGTGGTTGCCGACCGATTTCATGTTATGAAAATTGTGAATCAGGAATTAGATAAGGCTCGAAAAAGTATTTGTAAAGCGAATGAACAGACGGTAAATGAAGTCCAGAAAGCCCAGATTGCAGCCGCGCTCAAACAAAGTAAATATGCCTTACTCAAGCCGGAGGAAAATCTAACTCAGAAGCAAAAAGCAAAACTGGAAGAAATTCGAGAAGTAGTGCCAAGTCTGGCTCGAATGCATCAGGAGAAGGAATCGTTTAGAGCCATCTTTGAGCCAGCAAAAGATTGGAAAGATGGAACCTTTCAATTGCTCGATTGGTTAGCTCAAGCTCAGGATTCTTTTCAAGAGAGCGTAAGAACAATTTGTCGGTGGTTTGGTGAAGTCACCGCCTATTTTGATAATCACACAAATAGTGGTGTTGTCGAAGGTATTAACAATAAATTGAAGCTGATCAAGCGGTCAGGTTATGGGTTCAGGAACTTTGACAATTTTCAGTTACGTTGCTTAATTTGCTGGCATTTAGCTATTGATTAAGCATAACTCGGACGATAGAGCCCTTTTGGGGGCGTTTTTTGCTCTCTCTGTTTTTTGGTGTATCGGTTTTTATTATCCTTTTACTGCTGCGCGCCCCCTATGCCCTTGCCCTTGCTGCCATTGCCGGAGCCTTTGATCTGATTCCGGGAATTGGCGCCACCCTTGGTATTGCGATTGTGTCTTTGATTTTGCTGCCTAAGGGTCTTGCTCTCAGTTTTAAGGTGCTCGTTGGCTGCATTTTGCTCCAACAGGTGGAAGAAAACATTCTGATGCCCCGTATTATGCGAAACTCGGTGAATTTGAATCCGGTCATCTTGTTTTTAGCCCTGCTTGTCGGGGCAACCCTAGCGGGCTTTGTCGGGGTCTTTCTGGCGATTCCGATTACCGGAACACTTGTCAGCCTATTTAAGTTAGAAGCCTTGCAGGCAGGGCACCAGACACTGCGGCCAAAAACTGCCGCAGATCAGCCGCCAGCCAATTGATCCGCAGATGGTGGTTGCGATCGCCCCCAGACTATTGATATGCTAGGAAAGCTGATCTAATCGCCCCTTGCGACATAGATCGCGCTCACGTTATGAACTCGTCTGGTTGGACACCGTCATCATTGTAGGTTGGGTATAGTTGCATGGCTCGATATCGTGGCCCTCGTCTAAGAATTGTTCGTCGTCTGGGTGAATTAGCCGGTTTAACCCGTAAAGCCCCTAAGCGCAGTTATCCGCCTGGTCAGCACGGTCAAGCCCGTAAAAAGCGCTCGGAGTACCCGCTGCGTCTTGATGAAAAGCAAAAACTGCGGTTTAACTACGGCGTGTCTGAGCGGCAGTTGGTGCGGTATGTGCGCAAAGCCCGGCGAGTCAGCGGCTCCACTGGCCAGACGCTCTTGCAATTATTAGAGATGCGCTTAGACAACACCGTTTTTCGCCTTGGCATGGCACCTACCATTCCGGCAGCCCGCCAATTGGTGAGTCATGGGCATATTATGGTGAATGGTCGCAGTGTATCCATCCCCAGCTATCAATGTCGCCCTGGTGACGTGATTACGGTGCGCGATAACGATCGCTCACGACAGCTTGTACAAACCAACTTACAGAATCCTGGCCTTGCCAACTTACCCAGCCACTTGGAACTAGATAAAAACACCCTCACAGGCAAGGTGAATGGCCTTGTAGAGCGGGAATGGGTGGCTCTACAAGTGAATGAACTCTTGGTGGTTGAATACTACTCGCGTAAAGTCTAAGGCGGCGGTCAGCAGCTATGGCGGAAGCCTATCTTCTGGAAAAACTGCGTACCGTTGAGCAAACCTTTACGGAGTTGACGCGGCGTCTGGCAGATCCAGACGTTGCCGTCAACCCCTCTGAGTTCCAAAAAGTGGCTCGCTCACGAGCAGCCCTCGAGGAAACAGTGAATGCCTACCACGAATGGCAAGCCTTGCATCAACAGTTGGCAGATACGCGGCAACTCCTCAAGGACGCTAGCGATGAACCAGAGCTACGGCAACTGGCGGAAGAAGAGATAGCAGACCTGACAGCTCGTATTGCCGAGCTGGAGGAGCGGCTCAAGGTACTACTGCTACCGCGAGATCCCAATGATGACAAGAACATCATGCTGGAAATTCGGGCAGGAGCTGGAGGGGACGAAGCAGGAATTTGGGCGGGAGATTTAGTGCGCATGTACTCCCGCTATGCCAAATCGCAAGGGTGGCAAGTCAACCTTGTCAGCGAATCGCTGGCAGAAATGGGCGGCTTTAAGGAAGCAATTTTGGAGATCAAGGGCGATCGCGTCTATAGCAAACTGAAGTTTGAATCCGGAGTGCATCGGGTGCAGCGGGTGCCCGTTACAGAAGCGGGAGGGCGCGTGCATACCTCTACGGCAACGGTGGCGGTGATGCCAGAAGTGGATGAGGTGGAGGTTGAGATTGACCCCAAGGATATTGAATTGACCACTGCGCGATCGGGCGGTGCCGGCGGCCAAAACGTCAACAAGGTGGAAACAGCGGTTGATCTGTTCCATAAACCAACGGGGATCCGCATTTTTTGTACCGAAGAGCGCAGCCAACTGAAAAATAAAGAGCGGGCTTTTCAGATTTTGCGCGCCAAGCTTTACGAAATGAAACTGCGCGAGCAACAGGAAGCCATTACCTCCATGCGACGATCGCAAGTGGGCACTGGCGATCGCTCCGAAAAAATTCGCACCTATAACTACAAAGACGATCGCGTCACCGATCACCGCTTAGGGCAGAACTTTACCCTGAGCACCGTCCTCGAAGGGGATCTAGAAACGATTATTCAATCGTGCATTAGCCGCGATCAACAGGAGCAGTTAGCGCGGTTAGCGGCAGAGCAAGCCTAAGGAGAGCTTAGTATGGCTAAATTTGTTGTCTGGGGGCACTACTGCGAGGATGTCCTTGAGCGCCGTGCCCCCCATCGCCAAGACCACCTAGATGGCCTTGCCCGCCAAAAAGACCAAGGCAGCCTAGTGACCATCGGCCCCACCAAAGATTTACGCTACTTTTTTGCCATCTACACTGCCGAGAGTGAAGAGGCGGTGCGCCAACTCATCGAAGCCGATCCCTATTGGCAGCACCACGTCTGGACAGACTATACCATCCACGAATGGATTCAAGCCCTCTAACGGTTGCGGTAGCGTTGCAGTTCGGTACGCAAGGCCGCAGTTTCTGCCCGCAGATCATCCACAAGGGCTTGCCAGTCCACAGGTTCACTGGCGTGGGGGGAAACAGCTTGGGCTTCCTGCTGCGCCCGCTCCTGAACCTCTTGCATAAACTGATGCAGCCGCTGCTGTTGCTCGGCATCAAACCGCCCAATCTGACTAAGTAGTTCAACAAACAGATGTTGCGCTTGGTCGCGTAGCAGCGTCGCTGTGGCTCGACCTAAGAAAAAAGCATCTAGCGGCGATTGACTCATGGCAGGTTCATTCCTTGGATTCATTACTTCCAACCCCTGAGTGTAACAAAGTTTGCCAATTGCCGACGCTGCGCCCCTACCCTCGCACCCACACGTGTCGCCTTAAAGGCAACTCACGATAGAGTCTATGACTCTAGACCATATCTCTAGACCATGTGAACTGAACCCCGCCCTAGAAGAGCGAGGCTTCTACCCCGGTTAGGGGCTTAATTCCGGGTTCCCCGGTAAAAGACGAACCGCCTCTTGCAGGATATTCCATGCAGCGGTCACGTCGCGAACATGCTGCCTGCCGCACGATGGGCACCTCCACTCTCGGTCACTGAGCGTCAAATTGTCGTTCAGTGACCCGCAATCCCAGCAAAGCTTGGTGGACGGGAACCAGCGCTCAATGAATTGAACGGAGATCGGAAGAGC